>NZ_JBSGZV010000025.1:0-146045 GCF_053611185.1 Streptomyces sp. NPDC054834
CGGGATCCTCCGATCCCGCGGCCCCCGCGTCGTTCGGCCCGTGTCCGCTACGGACGGAACCGCAGCACCTGCGGGTCGTGGTCGCTGATCTGGTCGTTGAACTCCGAGTTGATGTGCACGCTGTCGTAGTCGAAGTCGCAGCCGCGCCGGATCGAGGGGCTCACCAGGATCTGGTCCAGGACCTGCTCGTTGCCCTGGTAGTCGTACGTGTAGCGCTCGCGCTTCGGCAGCGACTTGATCGCCGACCACAGCTCGCCGTCACCCTCGAGGATCTTGGCGGTGCCGGAGAACTCGAAGTCGTTCATGTCGCCGAGCGCGATGACCTCCGCGTTCTTCTGAACATCGAGGATGTTCTTGACGAACGCGTTGACGAGCGTCGCCTGAGCGTGCCGCTGGGCCTCCGAGCTGCGCACCGGCGGCTGGTACTGCGCGGTCAGGCCCTGGTCGCCGCCCTTGGAGTTGAGGTGGTTGGCGATCACGAACACCGTCTTGCCGCGGAAGACGAACTCGCCGGCCAGCGGCTTGCGGCTGGAGTTCCAGGCCGCGTCGGCGGGGGCGATCCGGCCCGGGGAGGCCGTCAGCTGCGCCTTGCCGTGCACCTTGGTGACACCCACCGCGGTGGTGGAGTCGCCGCCCGCGCGGTCGGTGAAGGAGACCCGCTCCGGGTTGAAGAGGAACACCTGGCGGATGTTGCCGCCGGGCTCGCCGCCGTCCTGGTCGTTGACCGGGTCGATCGAGCGCCACTCGTACTTCGGGCCGCCCGCCGCGACGATCGCGTCGATCAGCTTGTTCACGGTCACGCTCGCGTCGACCGTGCCGTCGTCCGTGGCGCCGTTGTTGTCCTGGATCTCCTCCAGGGACACGATGTCGGGCGACTGGAGGTTGTTCACGATCGCGGAGGCGTGCTTGTCGAAGGTGGCGTCGGACGGGTCGAGGTTCTCGACGTTGTACGTGGCCACCGCCAGCTCGCCGCGGGACTGCTTGCGGGTGGTCTCCCGCTCCAGGCCGCCGCTCTTCAGGGTGCCGAGCTGCCCGGCGACGAGGGTGTAGCCGCCGTACTGGTTGTAGTCCAGCGGGCCGGTGGTGGTGCCGGTGAGGGTGTCGCCGACGTTCGCCTTCGGGAAGTCGGCGGTCGAGCCCAGCGACTGGACCTGAATGCGGCCGGTGTTCTGCGAGTCGTAGGAGCCGTAGACCGTGCCGCCGCGGCGGCTGCGGTGCTCGTGCGGCTTCACCGTGACCCACAGCTCGCTGTAGGGGTCGGTGGCGGTGACCACGCGGGCGTCGGCGACCTGGACGTTCATGCCCTCCAGGGACTCGTAGTGGTCCAGGGCGTACTTCGCCGGGTCCAGGGTCAGACCGTTGACCGAACCGCTCGCGGCGGTGTCGCCGGCCGGGGTGTACCGGTCCGGCACCGACTTCGCGTCGATCACCGTCGGAGCCGGGACAGCGTTGCCCGTGGAGACGGTGGTGACCGTCGGCTTCGTGATCTCGGTCAGCGACTGGTTGCCGGTCGAGGTGCCGCCGGGCACGTACTCCGAGACCGTGCCGGTGACCGTGACCGAGTCACCGACGGCGACCTTGGGGGTGGCGCTGGTGAAGACGAACACGCCTTCGCTGGTCGCCGGGTTGTCGTCCGGGGTCGGGTCCTGGATCCAGAAACCTCTGGAGGAGCCGTAGGTGCGGGTGCCCGTGACGATGCCGGGTACGTCCGTCACCTTCTGGCCGGCGTACGGCGATACGCGGGTGGTGCCCTGGACGTCGTGGATGCGTACGGAGTCCGCGTGTGCGGGAGTGGGGAGGGCAACTATCTGGGTGGTGGCCGCCGCGCCGCATACGGCGGCGACGGTGAGCGCGGCGAGGCGCGCGGAAGACCTGCTCGGCAAGGGATCCCTCCGGGGACGTACGTGAGCGCCGGGACGAGGGTGGGACAGCGTGCCCTGGGTGGAACGACGTGACACGCGTAGAGCCGCGTGAAACAAGTGAGTGAACAGTTGTCCCCCCGTTTCTACGCGCGTCAATCTCCTGCCTGGCCAGGCCAGTTGTCAAGGTTTCGGCCATGTACGCCCGACGACGGGGAGATGAACCGGGCGGCATGGGGCCAAATCCGTCTAGGCTGAGCGGTTGAACCCCTGACAACCGCGAGGAGTCCGATGTCAGACAGCTCCCCCCTGCCGCCGGTCAGGCTGCACCCCGAAGCGGAGCTGGCGCGTGACGCGCTGTCCACACCGTTGCTCTCCCGGGCCGCCCGGCTCGCCCGCTGGGCCGGACCCGACACCCGCGTGGACGCCGGCGGCGGGCTGGTCGACGAGCAGCTCCCGGCCGCCGCGGAGGTGCTCTCGCTGAGTGGGGACGACGCGGCCGCCCTCGCGAGCGAGGCCTGGCGGGTCGCCGTGGACACCGGTCTGGTCGAGATCCTCGACGAGGAGGCCGGCACCGTCGCCACGGGGCAGGAGCTGGCACGGCTGACCGGCGGCTCCCCGCACGACGTGCTCGCGGTGTGGCTGACCGCGCTGGAGACCGCGGTCGCCGACGCGAGCGTGCCCGACCTCGACGACCTGGCCGACGCGATGGACGCCGGCGGCGAGGTCGATTTCTCGTCACTCGACTGGGACCCCGAGGCGGAGGCCGCGTTCCTCGACGGGGTCCTCGGGAACCTGTACCTGCTCACCGTCAGCGAGAACGGTCCCGGCGACGCGGCCGTCCCGCTGCCCGCGCTCGCCGCCTCGGTGATCGTGCCCGGTGACATGGGCGAGCCCACCAACGACATACTCGAGCAGGTCTCCGACGCCATGATGCGGCTGGACGACCAGTTCCGGGTGCTGGAGCCGATCGGGCTCGTGGAGTACCTGCCGGTCGACGAGGCGGTGATGGCGGACCCCGACGGCACCGGCGACACCGGCGAGGAGGCCTCCGGGCCGGTCGACGACACCGACGTCACCCGCTACGGCATGGTCCGGCTGACCCCGCTCGGCATCTACGGGCTGCGGGCGCGCCTGCTGGAGGGCGGGCTCGAGGCGCCCGCCGTGGGTGACCTCGCCGACAAGGGCGCGGACGTACTGCTCGACGGCACGTCCGCCTATCCGCCGGCCGCCGCCCAGGCCGAGACCGAGCAGTGGCTCACCCGCCGTGACCCGCTCGACGCCGCGACCGAACTGCTGGCCGCCGCGCGGGGCTCGGACCCCGGCGCGCCGCTGCGCAGGCTGCGCTGCCAGCAGGCGCTGTCCCTGGTCGGCCCGCAGGCCGAACCGGCGCTGCGCGAGGTGCTCGACGATGCGGAACTCGGCGGACTGGCCCGGGTGTGGCTGAGCGAGCACGGCGCGGCCGACGTGCCGCCGCCGTCCGAGCGGATGGTCTTCTGGCTGACCATCGACACGGTCGCCGCCCAGCTCCAGGCCGAAGGCAACTCCGAGGAACTGCAAGCCCTCGTCGAGGGCCTCGCCCGCCAGCACAGCAGCTTCTTCGCGGCGGCCTGGCGAGTGGACCACCCGGCCACCGCGGACGTCCTCGAGGCCATGGGCCGCCTGCACCCGGACAAGCGGATAGCGAAGGAGGCCCGGAAGGCGGCGTTCAAGGCGAGGTCCCAGCAGGGGAGTTGACCGAGGTCCCAGCAGGGGAGTTGACGTCCGGGCGCGGCCCCGGCGCCCGGGAAGGGCGCGGGGGCCGATGAAGTCTCCGGCAACGGCCGGAAGTCGGCGGGACTTTTGGTGTCAGTGGGGGAGTAATTACGGATTCATGGAAGTGGGTCCGGTGAAGTCGCCCGGTGTTCAACCGCCGTTCAGGGGCGGGCGGGACTGTTTCGCCGACCCGAGGTCCGCCACCCTCCACGGCACGCACACCATCACGGGAGACACCATGTCGCTCACCCGCAGGGACTTCGCCAGGAAATCCGCGATCACCGGGGCCGGAGTGGCGTTGGCGGGCAGCGTCGGCGCCCTCGCCACCGCGCCGAACGCCCTCGCGTCCACGGAGACCGACAGCGCGGACGCGGAAGCGCACGGCGGGCACGGCGGAGTCGGCTACGGGCCGCTGCTCCCCGACCCCGACGGCATCCTCGCGCTGCCCGCCGGCTTCAAGTACCGCATCATCACCTACAGCGGCAGGACCAAGCTGGAGTCGGGTGAGTTCACCCCGTCCAACCACGACGGCACCTCCACCTTCTGCGGCCCGCGCGGCACCACGCTCCTGGTCAACAACCACGAGCTGAAGGGCCCGCGCGCCGGCTGGAAGTACCCCGTGCCGCTCATCGAGGGCCTGGTCTACGACCCCGCCGCCTCCGGAGGCTGCACCGTCGTCGAGGTCCGCCGCGACCACGTCGCCGAGTGGGTCGGCATCGCCGGCACCTCCACCAACTGCGCCGGCGGCAACACCCCGTGGGGCACCTGGCTGACCTGCGAGGAGACCGAGGACAAGGCCGGCCAGAACGGCATGACCAAGGACCACGGGTACGTCTTCGAGGTCGACCCCGAGGACCGCCGCGCCAACCGCGACCCCAAGCCGATCAAGGCCCTCGGCCGCTACGCCCACGAGGCCGTCGTCGTCGACCCCAAGCGCGGCCACCTGTACCTGACGGAGGACGCGTCCGGCCCCAACGGCCTGCTCTACCGCTGGACCCCGCCGGCGGGCTTCCACCACGGCCGCGGCAAGCTGCGCACCCTCGCCGACGACGCCGGCGTGCTCCAGGCGTTCAAGTGCTTCGACTCCGGCGGCAAGTTCGTCGACGACCTCTCCCGGGCGACGAAGCCCGGCACGGTGTACGGGGTGGACTGGGTCGACGTCCCCGACCGTGACGCCAAGGCCACCTCCGTCCGCAAGCAGTTCACCGACGGGCAGATCACCCGCGCCCGCAAGCTCGAGGGCATGTGGTGGGGCGACGGCGGCGCGTACATCGTCTCCTCGTACGCCCGTGAGGAGAGCCCCGTCCAGCACGACGGCTCGGTCTGGTTCTACGACCCCAAGCGCCGCACGCTGACGCTGAAGGTCCGCATCGGGGTGAACCCGAACCCGGACGTGGAAGGCAACTTCGACGGCCCCGACAACATCACCGTCTCCCCGTACGGCGGCCTCGTCATCGCCGAGGACGGCGAGGGCATCCAGCACCTGTTCGGCGCCACAGACAGCGGACGCACCTACCCCATCGCCCGCAACGAACTGAACAACGGCACCGAGGAGGAGCCGGAATACAGCGAGTTCACCGGCGTCACCTTCTCGCCCGACGGCAGCACCCTGTTCGCCAACATCCAGGAGCCGGGCATCATGCTGGCCATCACGGGCCCCTGGAAGCGCCAGCAGCGGTAGTTAATTCGCTCGCCCGTCCCGCGGGCCGCCTCCTAGAGTGATGCATGTCCAGGTGCGAAGGCAGGACCTACTTCCACTCATAATGGGGCGGCCGCGGGTTCGAGTCCCGCCGCCGGCACAACAGGCCGGTGTAGCTCAGGGGTTAGAGCACCTACGTCGGTTCCGCCGATCTCGATCTCTGGACACCTAAAACTTCATGCACCTCCCGGTGCGCAGGCTGCGGCTACTTCTTTTGCGAAGAGAATCCGATGCCGCCGCCGACCTGATCTCGGGAGGCGCAGCACAAGGTGGGTGCCCGGTGCGCAGGCAGCGGATACTTCAGGGATCTGGTCCCCTGGAACAGGGGGTGCGGGTTCGAATCCCGTCATCGGCTCAGGGCCGGTGTGGCGGAAACGGAAGACGCGCCAGATGATAAGTCCCGTCGCCGACTCCTGATCTCGGGCACCCTCCTTTTGCTGCGCCTCCCTCCGAAACTCCAATGAATTCGGGGGAATTCACCATGGCGCGATTCAACCGCAAGTCCGTCCGAGCGCAGCCCGCTTCGCGGGTCACCTCCACGGGCCGTGTGCTCCGTACCTACGAGGGTGGCCGCGGGCGGGAGCGTGACGCGCGCTCCGAGCTCTTCCTGCTGGCGGTGTCCCACTTTGCTGCGGACACCTTCTACGAGCGCGCCGAGGACCGCGACGACCGGTTCGTGAAGCTCGTACGAGACCTCGCCGTCACCGACCCGTCCTGGACGGCCGGCCTGCTCGGCTGGCTGCGTGGCGAGGGCAACGTGCGGACCGCCTCGATCGTGGGCGCCGCCGAGTACGTACACGCGCGCCTGACGGCGGGCGGCACCGACGGCCCGGCCAACCGGCAGGTCGTGGCCTCCGTGCTCCAGCGGCCCGACGAGCCCGGCGAGCTGCTCGCCTACTGGACCGCGACCTACGGCCGCAGCGTCCCCAAGCCCGTCAAGCGCGGGGTCGCCGACGCCGTACGCCGCCTCTACAGCGGCAAGTCGCTGCTGAAGTACGACACCGCGTCCAAGGGCTACCGCTTCGGCGACATCCTCAACCTGGTGCATGCGGCGCCGGACCCGGACAAGCCGTGGCAGGGCGAGCTGTTCCAGTACGCCCTCGACCGCCGGCACAACCCCGACACCGCCGTGCCGCCCGCGTCGAACCGTGTCCTGACCGCACACCGCGAGCTGATGGCGCTGCCGGTGGAGCGGCGCCGCGCGGTGGTGACGTCGAAGGGCGGTGCCGAGCGGCTGGCGGCGGCCGGAATGACCTGGGAGGCGCTGGCCGGCTGGCTCCAGGGCCCGATGGACAAGGCGGCCTGGGAGGCCGTGATCCCGTCCATGGGCGCCATGGCGCTGGTCCGCAACCTGCGCAACTTCGACCAGGCCGGCGTCTGTGACGAGGTCGCGGCCCGGGTCGCGGCGAAGATCAGCGACCCGGCCGAGGTCGCGCGCTCGCGGCAGTTCCCCTTCCGGTACCTGGCGGCGTACCGGCATGCGCCCTCGCTACGCTGGTCGTACCCGCTGGAGCAGGCGCTCGGCCACTCGCTGGCCAACGTGCCCGCGCTGCCCGGCCGCACCCTGGTCCTCGTCGACCGTTCCGGCTCCATGTGGGCGCCCCTGTCGGACCGCTCGGAGCTCAATCGGGCCGACGCGGCGGCGATCTTCGGCACGGCGCTCGCGCTGCGGGCGGCGGACGCTGACCTCGTCGAGTTCGGCACCACGAGCCGGCGCCTGGATCTCCACGAGGGCGAGTCGGTGCTGAAGATCCTCGGCCGCTTCCGCGACCTGGGCGGCACCGACACCACCAGCGCGGTCCGCGCCCACTACCGGGGGCAGGACCGGGTGCTGATCGTCACCGACGAGCAGTACGCCTTCAATCACTACGGCGACCCGACCGAGCAGGTTCCGGCGCACGTGCCGGTCTACACCTGGAACCTCGCCGGCTACCGGGCGGGCCACGGCCCGTCGGGCAAGGCGAACCGGCACACCTTCGGGGGCCTTTCGGACGCGGCTTTCCGCATGGTGCCGCTGCTCGAAGCGGCCCAGAGCTCTGACTGGCCCTGGGCTGCCTGAGCCGCCGAAGCGTGGCCCGCACTTCTACGGGGGTGCGGGCCACGCCCTTGCCCGCGCCCTTGTGTGAGCGGCGCACTGATATCCAACATTTCAGTTGTGGAGGCCATACGACCCGTCCAGCGCACCCTTCTCCGGGACCGCGCCTACGCATCGATCCGGGACGCCATCGTGGCCGGGGAGCTCGAACCCGGCGCGGTGGTACGCGACGCCGAGCTCGCCGAGCGGCTCGGGCTGTCGCGGGCGCCGGTGCGGGAGGCTTTCTCCCGGCTGGTGGACGAGGGGCTGCTGGAGAGCAAGCCGCAGAGTTACACCAGGGTCACCCCGGTCGTCGCGGCCGACGTAAGGGACGCGGCGGCCGTGGTCGGTGCCCTGCACGAGCTGGTCACGCGTGTCGCCGTACCCCGCTTGCGGGAGGCGGACCTGGCCGCCATGCGCGCCGCCAACGAGCGGTTCGCCGCCGCCGTACGCACCGGTGACGTGGACGCGGCGCTGCACGCCGACGACGAACTGCACGACGTCCTGGTCCGGGTGAGCGGCAACCGCGCGGCCGCCGCCACCGTCGCCCGCTACACCCCGCTCATCCGCCGCCTGGAGCGACGGCGTTTCGGCGAGGGCGGCTCATGCCGTTCCGCCGGGCTGCACGAGCGGCTCATCGAGGCATGCGCGGCCGGTGACCCGGACGAGGCGGTCCGGGTCACCGCCGACATCTGGCGCACCCTCGCCGACCTGGCCGACCCCGACTGAACCGGGAGGACCCATGTCCCTTTCCTCGTACGAGCGTTACCCTCTGCTGTTCGGGCCCTCCCCGGTACACCCCCTGGAGCGCCTCACCGCCCATCTCGGCGGAGCCGCCCTGTGGGCCAAGCGGGAGGACTGCAACTCCGGGATCGCCTACGGCGGCAACAAGACCCGCAAGCTGGAATACCTGGTCGCCGACGCCCTCGCCCAGGGCTGTGACACGCTCGTCTCGATCGGCGGAGTGCAGTCCAACCACACCCGTCAGGTCGCCGCCGTCGCCGCCCGCGCGGGGCTCAAGTGCGTGCTGGTGCAGGAGAGCTGGGTCGACTGGCCGGACTCCGTGTACGACAAGGTCGGCAACATCCTGGTCAGTCGCCTCGCCGGGGCCGACGTACGGCTGGTGAGGGCCGGCTTCGGGATCGGGTTCAAGGAGAGCTGGGAGCAGGCTCTGAGGGAGGTCGAGGGGGGTGGCGGCAAGCCGTACGCGATCCCGGCCGGGGCCTCGGACCATCCGCTCGGCGGCCTGGGCTTCGCGGGCTGGGCGTATGAAGTGGCCGAGCAGGAACAGGAGTTGGGAGTCTTCTTCGACACGGTGATCGTGTGCTCGGTGACCGGGTCGACGCAGGCCGGCATGGTCGCCGGGTTCGCCGCGCTGGAGGAGGCGGGCGGGCGCCGCCGCCGCGTGATCGGCATCGACGCCTCGGCCGAGCCTGCCGCCACCCGCGGGCAGATCGCCCGGATCGCCCACGACACCGGACAACTCATCGGCGTCAAACGTGCGTTGACCGAGGCGGACGTCGAGCTCGACGAGCGGTACCACGCGGGCGTGTACGGCGTCCCGGACGAGGCCACGCTGGAGGCGATGCGGCTGGCCGCCCGCACGGAGGGGATGGTCACCGACCCCGTCTACGAGGGCAAGTCGATGGCCGGGCTCGTCGACCTGGTCGCGCGCGGCGAGATCGGCCGCGACTCCACCGTCCTCTACGCCCACCTCGGCGGCCAGCCCGCCCTCAACGCCTACAGCGCGCTGTTCTAGGCCCGTTGCGAGAGCCCCTAGGCATCCGCGCGCCGCCCCCTGATCATGAACGCCGCCACCAGCAGCGCAGCCAGCGCGATCAGTGCTCCGGTGCCGAAGGCGCGGGACGCTCCATGGGTGAGGAGGGCGGCCGGGGAGCCGGTGGCGTGCCGGGTCGCCGTGCCGAACACCGTGACCAGGACAGAGAGTCCGAGGGTGCCGCCGAGCCACTGGAGGGTCTGGAGCAGGCCGGAGGCGGCGCCCGCTTCCCGGGGTTCGATCCGGGCGAGGATCGTCGCGTTCAGCGGCATGAAACTGAGGCCGACGCCCAGGCCCATCAGCAGCAGCGGGCCGAGCAGACCGGTCACGTAGCCGTCGTCCGGTCGCAGCCGCCACAGCCACGCGCTCGCCACGGTGATCAGCGCCATGCCGGTGAGCAGCACCGGCCTGACGCCGAACCGGGCGAGGAGCCGGGGCACCAGGCGCACGATCGTGAACATCACCAGCGTCAGCGGCAGGAAGGCGAACCCCGCGCGCAACGGGCTGAACCCCAGGACCTGCTGGCCGACCAGGGTGAGGAAGTAGAACGCGCCGAACAGCCCCGCGGGCAGCAGCATGATGCTCACATAGCCGCCGGCCCGGTCCCGGTCGGCGAACAGGCGCAGCGGCATGATCGGCTGGCCGGCGCGGGCCTCGATCAGGACGAAGCCGACGAGCAGCGCGGCCGCCGTGCCGAAGCCGAGCAGCGCCTGGCCGTCGCTCCAGCCCTGCTCCGAGACCCGGATGAACGCGTACACCAGCGAGGTCATCCCGGCCGTTCCGGTCAGCGCGCCCGCCGCGTCGAACCGGCCCGCGTGGCGCGGGGCCTCCGTGACGAAGCGGGGCAGGGCGAGGGCGAGGCCGAGGCCGATGGGCACGTTGATGAGCAGGGCCCAGCGCCAGGAGGCCCAGGAGGTCAGCATGCCGCCGAGGACCAGGCCGACGGAGCCGCCGATGCCGGCCATGGAGGCGTAGACGCTCAGGGCGTGGTGGCGGCGCGGTCCGTCCGGGAAGTTGGTGGTGATCAGGGCGAGGGTGCTCGGCGCTATGAGGGCGGCGCCGACGCCTTGCAGCGCGCGGGCCGCGAGCAGCCAGCCGCCCTCGGTGGCGAGTCCGCCGAGCAGTGACGACAGGGCGAAGAGCAGGACGCCTGCGGTGAGCGTGCGCCGGCGCCCGAGGATGTCGCCGACGCGTCCGCCGAGCAGCAGCAGACCGCCGAAGGCGAGCGTGTAGGCGTTGAGGACCCAGGACAGGCCGGTGCGGCTGAAGTCCAGGCCCCGCTGGATGTCGGGGAGCGCGACATTGACGACGGTCGAGTCGACGCCGACCATCAAGTAGGCGGTCACGATCACGAGAAGGACGGTGCCGAGTCTGGCGGGATGCGGTGGTGCGGAGAGTGCGTCGGCGGGTGTGGGCGGTGCGGACGGGGCGGACATGGGTTCTCCCGTTGTGGCGTCCCCGGGTGAGGCGCGAAAGGGCAGGTCGGACTGCCCGCGGAGCACACGGCGGTAAGCGGGGACTGTCTCCGTTTAATGCTCGATAAGATACGGAGAGAGCCCCCGGTTTGCAAGGAGTAACTGGATGACGCAGGTCAAGCCCATGCGTGCGGACGCTCGGCGCAACTACGAGCGGTTGCTGAAGGTGGCGGCGGAGGCCTTCGCCGAGCATGGGGAGAACGCGTCGCTCGACGACATCGCCAAGCGGGCGGGGGTCGGTTCGGGGACGCTCTACCGGCACTTCCCGACCCGGCAGGCGCTGCTGGAGGCGGTGTACGTCGACGCCATCGAGGCGCTGGCGGCGCGGGCCGACGAGCTCGCGCAGGAGCTGCCGCCCGGCGAGGCGCTGGCCGAGTGGCTGAACGAGCTCGGCGCGGGAATGATCCAGGTCCGCGGCCTGAAGGCTCTGCTGGGTTCCGCTGTCACGGACGGCAGCTCCGCCGTGGTCACGGCCTGCGGCAACTCGGTGAAGAAGGCGGCTCAGCGGCTGGTGGAGGCGGCGCAGCAGGAGGGAACGCTGCGCGGGGACGTCGAGTCGATCGACATTCTGCGGCTGGCGCACGGCGTGGCCACGGCGTCCGAGCTGGCGAACGGCGAGGGCAGGCACATCCGCCGGTATCTGTCCCTGCTGACGGAGGGGCTGCGGCCGTAGGCCGACGGCGGGCGCCCCGGCCCGAGGCGCCCGCCGGTGTCGTACGACTGCTCACACGGCTGCTGGGGCCTGTTGCGAAAGTCCCGTCGTCCGCCCGGAGGGCGGGCCCGGCGGCGTCCGGCGAGAGTGCGTGCCGGCGTCGCTGGGCAGGCGGTACTTTCGCAACAGCCCTAGAGGGCCTGAGCGGCCGGCTTCACCATGTTCCGTACCGTACGGGCCTTCACGAAGTCGCCGATCGCGGTCATGTCCCACTCGCCGGAGAACTGCCGGACGAGCTTGGCCATCATCACGCCCGTCTGAGATTCGGCGTTGGTGAGGTCGAAGCGGACCAGTTCCTCGCCGGTCGCGGCGTCCAGGAGACGGCAGTAGGCCTTGGCGACCTCGGTGAACTTCTGCCCGGAGAAGGAGTTCACGGTGAAGACCAGACCGGTGACCTCCTGCGGCAGGCGCCCGAGGTCGACCGTGATCACCTCGTCGTCCCCGCCGCCCTCGCCGGTGAGATTGTCCCCGGAGTGCTTCACCGCGCCGCTCAGGATCGTGAGCTTGCCGAAGTAGCAGCTGTCGATGTGGTTGCGCTGCGGGCCGTAGGCGATGACCGAGGCGTCCAGGTCGATGTCCTTGCCACGGAACGCCGGTTCCCAGCCGAGGCCCATCTTGACCTGCGACAGCAGCGGGCGGCCGCCCTTGACGAGGGAGACGGTCTGGTTCTTCTGGAGGCTGACCCGGCCCTTGTCGAGGTTGATCTTCCCGGCACCGGGGGCCGGCGGCGCGGGCGGGGCCGGGGGTGCGGCGGGGGCCGGGGGAGCGGCGACCGGTGCCGCCGGAGCCGGAGCGGTCGGCTGGGGGGCGGGCGCCGGGGTGGCGGCGGCCGGTTCCTCGACCGTCACACCGAAGTCGGTCGCGATGCCCGCCAGGCCGTTGGCGTACCCCTGGCCGACGGCGCGGGCCTTCCACTGGCCGCCCCGCAGGTAGATCTCCACGACGACCAGCGCCGTCTCCGTGCCCAGCTGCGGCGGTGTGAACGTGGCCAGTACGGACCCGTCGTCCGCGTTGCGGATGGTCGCCGTCGGTTCGATGCCCTGGAAGGTCTGTCCTGCCGCGTCGGGGCTCGCCGTGACGACGATCTTCTCGATGCCGGGAGGGACGGCGGCGGTGTCGACGATGATCGCGTCGGGCGCGGTGCCGCCGCCGGAGCGGTACGTCACGCCCGGGCCGGCGGGCTGGTTGTAGAAGATGAAGTCGTCGTCGGAGCGCACCTTGCCGTCGGCGGTGAGCAGCAGGCCCGACACGTCGAGCCGCACCGGTGCGGCGACGTCCACCGCCACGCGGGAGACGGACAGAGGGATGTTCGAGCCAGGGGTCATAGCTGTCATGCCGGGTGAACGAGCGGGGCCGCTTTACCGTTCCCTTACCGTGGGCGGCGGGCCCGGGGATTTCGCCCCCACCGCCCCTACCGGGGCTCCGCCCCCGGCGGGGGCGAAATCCCCCTACGGCACCACCACGATCTTGCGGCCCACCCCCGCCGCGAACTGCTCCAGCGCCTCCGGGTAGCGCTCCAGGGGAATCCGGTCGCTGATGAAGAGATCCGGGTCCAGCACCCCGTTCGCGAACAGTTCGGCCGCGCGTTCGAAGCTGTGGAGCACCGCCATCGAACCGGTGATGGTGATCTCCTGGTTGTAGATGCGGTACGGGTCGATCGTCACGCGGGTCGCGTAGTCGGCGACGCCGAACTGGAGGAACGTGCCGGCCTTGGCCACCCGGTCCAGTCCGTCCTGGATCGCCGCCGCGTTGCCGGTCGCGTCGACGACGAGGTCCCAGCCCCGCGGCCGGTCCAGCTCGTCGGCGTTGCCCGCGGTCGCCGAGACGCCCAGCCGCCGCGCCGTCTCCAGCCGGGCCGGGTTGACGTCCACCACGTCCACGCTCGCCGCGCCAGTGCGCTTGGCGAGCTCCAGCATCATCAGGCCCATGGTTCCGGAGCCGTAGATGAGCACGTGGGCGCCGAGGCGGGAGCGCAGGACGTCGTAGCCCCGCACCGCGCACGACAGGGGCTCCACCAGGGCCGCGTCCTGGGTGCGGACGTGCTCGGGGAGCTTGACGCAGTTGGCCACCGGTGCCACCGCGTACTGTGCCGCACCGCCCGCCGTGGTCACGCCGATCGCGGCCCACCGCTCGCAGAGGTTGTTGTGGCCGGTGCGGCAGTAACGGCATTCGTAGCAGTACAGGGACGGGTCCACCGCCACCCGGTCGCCGACCGAGACCTCCGTGACCTGGGTGCCGACCCCGACGACCTCGCCGGCGAACTCGTGCCCGGGGACGATCGGCAGCTTGGGCGCGAACTCGCCCTGGAGGATGTGCAGGTCGGTGCCGCACAGTCCGCAGGCCGCGACCTCGACGACGACCTCGCGGGGGCCGGGCGTGGGGTCGGGGACCTCGGCGACGACGGCGCGGCCCACGGACTCGATGACGGCGGCCTTCATTTGACGGCTCCCAACGACAGGCCCTGGACCAGCTTGTCCTGGGCGGCGAACCCCGCGGCGAGCACCGGCAGGGAGATGACGAGCGACGCGGCGCACACCTTGGCCAGGAACAGGCCCTGGCTGGTGATGAAGCCGGTCAGGAAGACCGGGGCGGTCTCCGCCACCACGCCCGTGAGGACCCGGGCGAACAGCAGCTCGTTCCAGCTGAAGATGAAGCAGATCAGGGCGGTGGCGGCGATCCCGGGCAGGGCGATCGGTGCCACCACGCGCGCGAGGATCGTCGGCAGGCGCGCGCCGTCCACCCGGGCGGCCTCGATGACCGCCACGGGGACCTCGGCCAGGAAGGACTGCATCATCCAGACCGCGATCGGCAGGTTCATGGAGGTGTAGAGGATGACCAGGAGCCAGATGTTGTCCAGCATCCCGGCGTTCTTGGCGAAGAGGTAGATCGGCAGCAGGCCCGCCACGGCCGGCAGCATCTTCGTGGACAGGAAGAAGAACAGCACGTCCGTCCACTTGCGCACCGGCCGGATCGACAGCGCGTACGCCGCCGGGAGGGCCAGCAGCAGGACGAAGAGGGTGGACACGACCGAGGCCACGGCGGAGTTGATCAGTGCGGGCCAGGGGCTCGCCCCGCCGCCCGTGCCGAAGAACTCGCGGTAGCCGTCGAGGGTCAGCGATGCCGCGAAGGAGGGCGGGTTGGTGGCCGCGTCGGCTTCCGAGTGGAAGGACGTCAGGGCCATCCAGGCGATGGGCAGGAAGAACACGATGCCGGCCAGCCAGGCCACCAGGCCGAGGCCCATGCCCTTGCGGCGGACGCGTACGGCGATGGCGCTCATGCGCGGGACACCTCCTCGCGGAACAGGGACGACACCACGCGCAGGGCGAAGGTGGCGATGATGATCGAGCCGATGACCACCAGGACGCCGGCGGCCGAGGCGAGGCCGTTCTCGTGGGCCTGGTAGAAGCTCTGGTAGACGGTGTACGGCAGGTTGGCGGTGCCCAGGCCGCCGGACGTGATGGTGAAGACGGCGTCGAAGTTCTGGACGATGTAGATCGAGCCGAGGAGGGCGCCCAGCTCCAGGTACCGGCGTAGGTGCGGCAGCGTGAGGTGGCGGAAGATCTGCCAGTCGCTCGCGCCGTCCACCCGGGCGGCCTCGATCTGCTGCTGGTCGCGGCTCTGGAGTCCGGCGAGCAGGATCAGCATCATGAAGGGCGTCCACTGCCACACCAGGGAGGCCTCCACCGCGAGCAGCGGGGTGCTGGAGATCCAGTCGGGCTGTGGGCCGCCCACATAGTGCAACAACCCGTTGAGAAGGCCGTATTCGGGGTTGTAGAGGACGTGCTTCCAGAGCAGGGCCGCCGCCACCGGGACCACCAGGAACGGGGCTATGAGAAGCGTGCGGACCACGCCCCGGCCGCGGAACCTGCGGTCCAGCAGCAGGGCGAGGGCCAGTCCCAGGACCAGGCTGGCCAGGACCACCGCCACCGTCAGCAGCACGGTCGTCCACACCGAGTGGCGCAGGTCGGCGTCGGTCAGCACCTGGCGGTAGTTGTCGAGGCCGGTGAAGCGGCGGGCCTTGGGGTAGAGGGCGTTCCAGTCGAAGAAGGAGATCACCAGCGTGGCCACGAACGGCAGCTGGGTCACCGCGATCATGAAGACGAGCGCGGGGAGCAGCGGGGCACGGGTGGCCCAGGCGCGCAGCCGGGCGGAGGGCGGCCGGGTGGCGCGTACGGGAGCGGCGGCCACGGGGGCCGTGGTGGTGGCGGTCATCGTCCCTCGTACTCCTTGGAGATCCGCTCGGCGAGCTGCTGGGACTTCTTCAGGGCCGAGTCGACGGACTGGCGTCCGGCGATGGCCGCGCTGATCTCCTGGGAGACCTTGGTGCCGAGGTCGGTGAACTCGGGGATGTCGACGAACTGGATGCCGGGCGCCGGGCGCGGCTGGACACCGGGGTCGTTCGGCCGGGCGTTCTCGATGGCGTCCTTCGTCATGTCCTGGAAGGCGGCGGCCTCCTCGCGGTAGGCGGCGTTGGCGTACGTCGACGAGCGCTTGCCCGCCGGGACGTTCGACCAGCCGCTCGTGTCCCCGACCAGCTGTTCGTACTGCTTGCTGGACGCCCAGGAGACGAACTTCCAGGCCTTGTCGGGGTTGCGGGAGGCCTTCTGGATGCCCCAGGCCCAGGTGTAGAGCCAGCCGGAGGACTTGGTCTGCTCGACCGGGGCGGAGGCGTAGCCCAGCTTGCCCTTGACCGGGGAGCCCTTCGCCTCCAGGGATCCGGCCGCCGAGGTGGCGTCGTACCACATGGCGACCTTGCCCTGGGTCATGTTGTTCAGGCACTCGGCGAACCCGGACTGGGCGGCACCGGACTCGCCGTGCGCGCGGACGAGGTCGACGTAGAACTTGGTGGCCTTCTCGAACCCGGGGGAGTCGAGGCGGGCCTTCCAGCCCTTGTCGAACCAGGTGCCGCCGAAGGTGTTCACGACCGTGGTGAGGGGGGCCATCAGCTCCCCCCAGCCGGGCAGGCCGCGCAGGCAGATGCCCTTCATGCCGGGCCTGGCGCCGTCCACCTTCGCGGCCAGGTCCGCCACCTGGGTCCAGGTCGGGTGCGCGGGCATGGTGAGGCCCTTCGCCTCGAAGACGTCCTTGCGGTACATCAGGAAGGACGACTCGCCGTAGAAGGGCTGGCCGTAGAGCTTGCCGTCGTCCGCGGTGAGGGACTGGCGCATCGGCCCCAGGACGTCCTGTTCGTCGTACGCCGGGTCCTTCGCGACGTAGCCGTTCATCTCGTGCAGCCAGCCGTTGCGGGCGTAGATCGGTATCTCGTAGTTGGAGAGGGTGGCCACGTCGTACTGGCCGGCCTGGTTGGCGAAGTCCTGGCTGATCTTGTCGCGGACGTCGTTCTCGGGCAGGACGGTGAAGTTGACCTTGATGCCGGTCTCTTTGGTGAAGTGGGCGGCGGTGAGCTTCTGCAACTCGGTCATCTGGGGGTTGTTGACCATCAGGACGTTGATGGAGTCGCCGCCGGAACCGGACCCGCCCGCACCGACCCAGCAGCCGGAGAGCAGCGGGGCGAGCAGCGTCCCTGCGGCGGCCAGGGCGAGCGTGGCTCGCGACGGCCGTCGTCGGCTCTGGGTTCGCATGGATCGCTCCTGCACATATGAGGATATTAAGGGCGCATTATGGCGTGGATGTGCCACTGGTAGGTGGGTTGGATTTACAAACTGATGTGCTGTTGGGGTCGGGGAACGCGTTCGGATTTCAAACCCGGATCACTTGGGGTCCGAGCAGTGCGTACCGATGGGCCTCGGCCGCCGGAAGGAGCGTGCTCGTCACGATCGTCTCCAGGGCGCCGATGTCGGCGAACCGGCAGAAGCTGACCGCGCCGAACTTGGTGTGCACCCCCGCGAAGACGGTGCGCCGGGCGGCGCGGATCGCCTGGGCCTTGACCTCGCTGACCGCCGGGTCGGGAGTGGTCAGGCCGTGTTCGCGGGAGATGCCGTTGGCGCCGAGGTAGGCGAGGTCGAGGACGAAACCGGCGAGCATCTTCGTCGTCCAGTGGTCGACGGTCGCCAGTGTGCCGGGGCGGACCCGGCCGCCGAGCAGCAGGACGGAGACGTTCTCGGCCTCGGCGAGCGCGCCGGCGACCGGCAGGGACGCGGTGACCACGGTCAGCGGCCGGTCCCCGGGCAGGTTCTCGGCGATGAGCTGTGGGGTGAAGCCCTCGTCGACGAAGACGGTCTCCGCGTCCCCGACCAGCTCGGCCGCGGCGGCCGCGATCCGGCGCTTCTCGGGTACGTGGCTGGTGGCGCGGAAGGCGAGCGTCGTCTCGAACCCGGCGCTCTCCACGGGATAGGCGCCGCCGTGTGTGCGGCGCACCAGGCCGTGGTCCTCCAGGGCGCGCAGGTCGCGCCGGATGGTCTCCTTGGCCACGCCCAGCTCGGCGGCGAGCGCGGTGACGTCGACCGCGCCGGTGGCGCGCGCGGTCCGCACGATCTCGCGCTGGCGTTCCTCCGCCGTCCTGCCGTCCATACCTCGCACCTCCCGCCGTGTGCCCGTTCGGGCCCTGTGAGGCCCATGAGGGAATTTGTACAGCGGGGTCCGGGCACTGAACAGGCCTGTTGCCTGCCCGATACTGCCCGGGTGTGCCCGTTCCACGTCGGGTGTGCCCGCCTCGGACCTGCGGGGCTGCCTGCCCGGGCGTGGGATCGGGCGGGGTCCGTGCCCGAACACGGCGGCGGGCGGGCCCGTTCGGTGCCCGCCCGCCACCGCGCAGGGTCGTTCTCCGCCGGTCAGTACGGCCAGATCGGCGGGTCGCTCACGAAGGGGCCGCCCAGGTGGGTGTGCGCCGGGTTGTCCGGATCCAGCTCGCCGTGCTCGGCGACGAGCTTCTCGGCGTACGGCTCGGAGTCGTCCTGGGGTTCGTATCCGAGCGCCCGCGCGCTGGTCAGGTCCCACCACAGGCGCGTGTTGGCGGAGGAGCCGTAGACGACGGTGTGGCCGACCTTTTCGGCGGTCAGGGCCGCGTGGAAGAGGCGGGCGCCGTCGGCCGGGCTCATCCACACCGAGAGCATGCGCACGCCGGTCGGCTCGGGGAAGCAGGAGCCGATGCGCACGGAGACGGTCTCCAGGCCGTGCTTGTCCCAGTAGAGCTGCGCGAGGTCCTCGCCGAAGGACTTGGACAGGCCGTAGAAGGTGTCAGGGCGGCGGGGGGTGTCGATCGGGATCAGCGCGCTCCGGTCGAAGGGTGCCTCTCCCTGGGGCGCCGGGGTGAAGCCCACCGCGTGGTTGGAGGAGGCGAAGACGATGCGCGGCACTCCCTCCTGGCGGGCGGCCTCGTAGAGGTTGTAGGTGCCCTCGATGTTCGCCCTGAGGATCTTCTCGAAGGGTGCCTCCAGGGAGATGCCGGCGAGGTGCAGGATCGCGTCGACCCCCCGGACCGCCTCGCGCAGCGCCTCCTTGTCGGCGAGGTCGGCGGTGATCGCCTCGGGCGCGTCCTCGATGGGGCGCACGTCGAACAGGCGCAGGTCGTAGCCGTACTCCGGGAGCAGGCCGCGCATCAGGGTGCCGAGCCCGCCTGCGGCGCCGGTGAGCAGAACGGTGCGGGGTGCGGGCATCCTGGGTCTCCTTGGCTCGGGCGGCGCGTCCACGTCCGGCTACCTGTCCGTCATTCACATTCATGGACACGTTAGGGAGGGGCGCGCATCGGGTCAAGTGTGCCGTGGAGTGCGGAAATCCTCTCGTGTGTTGCGCATTTGCGTGCTTGACCCGCGTTGAGTGGGGCCCTTAGCGTGGATGTGTTCAGAAATATAGACGTCGATCAGAAGTATGCACCGACAGGGAGAGCCCGTGACGCCAGCCCCTCTCGCCGCTCGTCTCAGCGACCCCCGGGGACCGCTGTTCTTCCCCGTCACCGCGTACGGTCCGGACGGCTCGATCGACCTCGACGTCTACCGCACGCACGTGCGCCGGGGCGTCGACGCGGGGGCCGCCGCGGTGTTCGCCTGCTGTGGCACCGGCGAGTTCCACGCCCTGCTGCCCGAGGAGTTCGAGGCGTGCGTACGGGCGGCCGTCGAGGCGGCCGAGGGGCGCGTACCGGTCGTCGCCGGCGCCGGATACGGCACCGCGCTCGCCGTGCGGTACGCGGCGCTGGCGCGGGCGGCCGGGGCCGACGGCCTGCTCGCCATGCCGCCGTACCTGGTCGTCCCCGGCCAGGAGGGCCTGCTGCGCCACTACCGGCAGGTCGCCGCGGCCACCGAGCTGCCCGTGATCGTCTACCAGCGCGACAACGCGGTGTTCAGCCCCGAGACCGTCGTCGAGCTGGCCCGCACCGAGGGGATCATCGGCTTCAAGGACGGCCTGGGCGACCTGGATCTGATGCAGCGGATCGTCAGCGCCGTCCGCACCGAGGCCCCCGGCGACTTCCTGTACTTCAACGGCCTGCCCACCGCCGAGCAGACCCAGCTCGCCTACCGCGGCATCGGAATCCGCCTGTACTCCTCCGCCGTGTTCTGCTTCGCGCCCGAGATCGCCCTCGCCTTCCACCGGGCCCTGGAGACGGGCGACCAGGACACCGTCCGCCGCCTGCTGGACGGCTTCTACCGCCCGTTCGTCGACCTGCGCGCCCAGGGCCGCGGCTACGCGGTCGCCCTCGTCAAGGCGGGCGTACGGCTGCGCGGCCTGGACGTGGGGGAGGTGCGGCCCCCGCTGCACGAGCCGGCCGAGGATCATGTCAAGCAGCTCGCTCAGCTGATCGAGCGCGGGTACGCACTGCTCGAGGAGGACGTGTGAAGGCGTCGGCGTTCGTCTACCCCTGGGACGTCAACGGGGACCCGCAGGCCCCCGCGCGGATCGCCGGACTCGGCGTGGAGCAGGTGACCCTCGCCGCCGCCTACCACTCCACGCGCGCGCTGACCCCCCGCCACCCCCGCCACCGCATCGTCACCGCCGAGCACGCGGCGGTGCTCTACCCGGCCGACCCGCGGCGCTGGGAGGGCCGCACCCCGCGCCCGTACCCGGCCGGCGACTGGGCCCCCGGCGACGCCTTCGGGGAGGCCGCCGACGCCCTCGCGGCGGCCGGCCTGGAGGTGCACACCTGGGTGGTCCTCGCGCACAACTCCCGCCTCGGCGCCGAACACCCCGGCACCTCGGTCGTCAACGCCTACGGCGACCGCTACCCCTGGGCGCCCTGCATCGCCCAGCCCGCCACGCGCGCGTACCTCGTCGACCTGGCCGCCGAGGCCGCCGTACGGCCCGGGGCGCGCGGCACGGAGCTGGAGTCCCTCGGCTGGTACGGACTCCAGCACCTGCACGCCCACGACAAGACCTCCGGCGTCGGCCTGGGGGAGGCCGGGCAGTACCTGATGGCACTGTGCTTCTGCCCGGCCTGCCGGGCGGGCTACGCCGTGGAAGACCTGGACGCCGACGAGCTGGCGGCCTCCGTACGGGCCGCGCTGGAGCCCCTGTGGCAGGGCGCGGCGGCCGACGACGGGGGCTGGGCGGGCGTGGAGAAACTCCTCGGCGGGGAGACGGCGGCCGCCACGCGCGCGTGGCGCGACCGGACCGCCCGCACGCTCCAGGAGGACGCGGTCGCCGCCGTCCGCGCCGCCGCGCCCGAGGGCTTCCAGGTGCTGCTGCACGCGGACCCCGTGTCCTACCACTGCGGTGCCAACCCGGGTGTGGACCCCGCGCACGTCCTGTCCGTCGCGGACGGCGTGGTCGTCCCCTGCGCGGGCGGTACGGAGCCGCTGACGCCGTTCGCCGAACAGGGCCGGGCGGGAGCGGTGATCGCCGCCAACTTCACCGTGGTGTCCGGCATGGGCGGCAGCCCGGGCACCCTCGCGGCGGACGCGGCGCGGGCGCGGGAGCTGGGCGCGACGGAACTGCGGCTCTATCACGCCGGGTTGGCGTCGGACGGGGACTTGGCGGCGGTGCGGGAGGCACTGCGCTGAGCCAGTGACCCGGCGGTGGCGAGCAGCCCGACGCCGAGGAGCACCAGCAGCAGCCGGTGGTCGACGAGTTCGACGAGGGCGGCCCCGACGGCCAGGCCGATCACGTTGGGCGTGAACATCAGCGTGCCGGCGGTCGCGGTCGCCCGCCCCAACGCGTCGGCCGGGATCTCCCGCTGTACGGCGGTGTAGGCGGCGATCAGCACACAGGGCAGCCCGAGCCCGCCCGCCGCGCTGCACGCCAGCACCACCGCGTCGTACGGCACCGCCCGCGCGGCCACCGCGACCGCCGTCAGCGCGATGCCGTACGCCGCGAACCGGCGCTCACCGAGCCGCCGCAGCGCGGGCCCGGACACCAGCCCGACCGCGACCGACCCGACGCCCTGGACGGCGTACATCACGCCCGTGTAGGCGGGGGAGCGGCCGAGGGCGTCCACGACGGCGTAGTTCAGGCTGCTGCCGAGCGAGGTGAGGCTCATGGTCGTCCCGCCGGCCAGGACGAGCGGACGGAGCGTGGTGTGCGCCCACAGACGACGGGCGCCTTCGACGGTCTGCCGCCACCAGTTGCCGCCGGCCGGCCCGGGACGTTCCTCGCGGACCCGGAGCAGCGCGCACAGTCCCGCCGCCAGCACGAAGGTGCCGGCGTCCAGCATCGCGACACTCGGCCCGCCGTACGCCGTGTACAGCGCGGCGCCGGTCAGCGGGGCGACCAGCTTCATGCCCTCGCGGGCGGTCATCCGCAGTCCGTTGAAGTCGCCGAGCAGGGCGGGGTCGACGGCGGCGGCCACGAGGGCGGAGTTGGCCGCGTCCTCGACGACGCCTGCCGCGCCGTAGCAGACGAGGACGGTGAGGAGCAGCCGGACGGAGGCGGGGGAGTCGACGGTCCAGAGGGGGAGCAGGAGCCCGGCGAGGCCGAGGTTGACGCAGATCAGGAGGGGTTTGCGGCGGACCCGGTCGGCGAGGGTGCCGAGGGCGGGTCCGGCGAGGGTGGGGGCCCAGAGGGCGGCGGTGCACAGGGCGGCCAGGCCGTTGGATCCCGTGAGGTCCTTGACCCAGACGCCCGACACGAGCCAGAGCGCGGAACTGCCGAAGCCGGACACCACGACGCCGGTGAGGTAGAGGGCCGCGTTGCGGTCGCGGAGCAGGCGGGTCGCGGTCCAGGAGGTGGTCATGCCTGGTCATCGTGGGTCTAAGGCCTGCCCGGGAGCATCGGGCAGGTGCCTTAGAAAAACCTCTGGCCCACCGATGAGTTTCCCGGCGCCGCCCGGTCCACCCTCCGTACCGGTACCGCATGCCCGAAGGAGCAGGACCATGACCGACACGATCCTCGACCTCGGCCCGCAGGCCCGAGCCGTGGCACTGCTCGCCGAGAGGGTGACCGACGAGCAGCTCTCGGCCGTCACACCGTGCCCGGACCTCGCCGTGCGCAACATGCTGGGGCACCTCGTGGGCCTCGCCGCCGCCTTCCGTGACGCCGCCCGCAAGGACCTGGGCGTCACCACCGACACCAGCCCCGGCACCACCGTGCCGGACATCGGCCCCGGCTGGCGCGAGGAGCTGCCCAAGGTGCTCGACGAACTCGCCGAGGCCTGGCGCGACCCGGCCGCCTGGACCGGCATGACCCGCGCGGGCGGCGTGGACCTGCCCGGCGCGGTCGCGGCGGCCGTCGCCGTCGATGAACTGGTCATCCACGGCTGGGACCTGGCCCGCGCCACCGGCCAGGACTACACCCCCGACCCGGCCGCGCTGGAGGCCTCGTACGGCTTCCTCCGCGCCGCGGCCGACGACCCGAGCCGCGGCGGCATCTTCGGCCCGATCGTCCCCGTCCCGGCCGACGCACCGCTGCTGGACCGGGCGGTGGGACTGAGCGGACGCGACCCGGGGTGGCGCCCTTAGAGCCCCCAGCTCTCAGACCGGCGCAAACAGGCCTGGGCGACGGTAGATCACCGCAAACGGCGGGCGGGCCGGGGCCGTGCGACCGTACCCTCCCCACCATGCCCCTCAGCCTCACCGTCCTCGGCACCGCCTCCCCGCACCCCGGCCCCGGCCGCCCCTGCTCCGGGTACCTGCTGCGCGGCGGGGGCGCCGAGGTGTGGGTGGACGCCGGGACCGGAACCTTCGCGGAATTGCAGCGGCACACGGACCCGGCGCGGCTGACGGCGATCTGGATCTCGCACCTGCACGCCGACCACAGCGCCGACCTGCTCGCCGCCGCCTACGCCTTCGCCTTCGGCGGACTCACCCCGCCCGCGCCGATCCCGGTGTACGCGCCACAGGACTGCGCCCGCCGTCTGGCGGGCTTCTTCGGCCGGCCGGACGTGAAAGGGCTGAGCCACGTCCTGGACTTCCGCCCCCTGTACGACGGGCACGTCGTCCGGCACTGGAACCTCCGCCTCACCAGCCGCGCCGTCGCCCATGACACCGAGGCGTACGGACTGCGCGCCGAGAGCCAGGGGAGCGTCCTGGCGTACTCCGGGGACAGCGGCCCCTGCGTCGCGCTGGGCGAACTCGCCGTCCGCGCGGACCTGTTCCTGTGTGAGGCGGACATCGATGAGCATCGCGATGGCGAACAGGTCCATCTGACACCGGAGGACGCGGGCCGCATCGCCCGGGAGGCGGGTGTACAGGAGTTGCTGGTCACCCACGTCGGGCCGGCGCTCACCCGTGAGACGGCGACCGCGCGCGCCGCCGTGGCCGCCGGACGGCCCACCGACACCGCCCGTGAGGGTGAGACGAGAACCGTCTGACCCTCCAGCCCTCCTGCCTCGGCAGCCTCAACTTCCTTTGTCAGAAGCATTGACGAATCACATGCCCCCTCCTACCTTCATCGCGTCGTACTTCGTACGTCATATATGAGACGCGATACGCGAGATCAGATACGCGACATCCGAGAGGCGCGCATGACCTCTGTGCCCACGCCGATCCCGTCCCGCACGCAGTTCGTGCTGGAGGGGATCAAACACCGCATCCTCACCGGGCAGCTGACGCCCGGCCAGGCCCTGGTCGAGACGGAGCTCGCCGCGCAGTTCGGGGTGTCCAAGACCCCCGTGCGCGAGGCGCTCAAGACGCTGGCCGGGACCGGGCTGGTGGTGATGAGCCAGTACAAGGGCGTCACGGTGCGCATGGTGGACGCGGACATGGCGAGCGAGGTCTACGACGTACGGCTGCTGCTCGAACCGGAGGCCCTCAGGCGTGCCGTGCACCGGGGCGCCTCCCTCGACGACGCCCGGGACGCCCTGCGGCGGGCCGACGCGGCCGGCGACACCGCCGAACGCTCGTTGGCCAACCGGGAGTTCCACCGCGCGCTGTACCTGCCCTGCGGCAACCCGCTGCTCGGCCGGATGCTCGACGAGGTCCGCGACCAGGCCGCCCTGGTCTCGGCCGTGGCCTGGGCCGCCGACCCCTCCTGGGAGCGGGAGGCCGCCGAACACAGGGAGATCCTCCGGCTCGCCCTGGAGGGCGAGGCGGACGGCGCGGCGGCCGCCCTGCACGCGCACATCGCGTCGTTCGTGCGGCGCGCGTTCCCCCACGCCCAGGAAGAGGAAGGTCAGGAATGAGCGCGACGTTCGAGACCCAACGGGCCGCCCTGGCCGACGTGGTGGCGATCCCGGTGACGCCGTTCACCGCGGACGGCGACGTCGACCGGGACGCCCACCGGGCCCTGCTGCGTCGCCTGCTCGACGGCGGCATCACCACTCTCACCCCGGGCGGCAACACCGGCGAGTTCTACGCCCTCACCCCCGAAGAGCGCCGCCTGGTCACGGAGCTGACCCTTCAGGAGGCCGGCGAGCGCGCCGTCGTCCTGGTGGGCGTCGGGCACGACGTGCCGACCGCCGTCGCCTCCGCGCGGCACGCCCGCGAGCTCGGCGCGCAGATGGTGATGGTCCACCAGCCGGTCCACCCGTACGTCTCCCAGTCCGGCTGGGTCGACTACCACCGCGTCATCGCCGAGGCCGTCCCCGAGCTGGGCGTGGTCCCGTACATCCGCAACGCCCAGCTCACCGGCGCCCGTCTCGCCGAACTCGCCGACGCCTGCCCGAACGTGATCGGCGTCAAGTACGCGGTGCCGGACGCGGCCCGGTTCGCCGCCTTCGCCCGGGACGCGGGCCTGGACCGCTTCGTGTGGGTGGCGGGCCTGGCCGAGCCGTACGCCCCCTCGTACTTCTCCGCGGGCGCCACCGGCTTCACCTCGGGGCTGGTGAACGTCGCCCCGGCCGTTTCGCTGAACATGATCGAAGCGCTTCGATCCGGTGACTACCCGGCCGCCATGAAGGTCTGGGAGCAGATCCGCCGCTTCGAGGAACTGCGTGCCGCGGGCGGCTCCGCCAACAACGTCACCGTCGTCAAGGAGGCTCTGGCCTCCCTCGGACTGTGCCGCCGCGACGTCCGCCCGCCCAGCAGGCCGCTGCCCGAGGACGAACGCGCCGAGGTCGCCGCCATCGCCGCCGGGTGGGCCATATGAAGAAGCCGGAAGAGCTCAGGAGCCACCAGTGGTACGGCACCGACGGACTGCGTTCCTTCAGCCACCGGGCCCGCACCCGCCAGCTCGGCTACCTGCCCGAGGAGCACCTGGGCAAGCCCGTCATCGCGATCCTCAACACCTGGTCCGACATCAATCCTTGTCATGTGCATCTAAGGGATCGGGCGCAGGCCGTGAAGCGCGGCGTGTGGCAGGCGGGCGGCTTCCCCCTGGAGTTCCCGGTCTCCACGCTCAGCGAGACCTTCCAGAAGCCGACCCCCATGCTCTACCGCAACATGCTCTCCATGGAGACCGAGGAGCTGCTGCGGTCCTACCCGGTCGACGGCGCCGTCCTGATGGGCGGCTGCGACAAGTCCACCCCCGCCCTGCTCATGGGCGCCGCGAGCGTCGACCTGCCCACCGTCTTCGTGCCCGCCGGGCCGATGCTCCCCGGACACTGGCGCAACGAGGTCCTCGGCTCCGGCACCGACATGTGGAAGTACTGGGACGACAAGCGCGCCGGCCTCATCGGCGACTGCGAGATGACCGAGCTGGAGAGCGGCCTCGCCCGCTCGCCCGGCCACTGCATGACCATGGGCACGGCCTCCACCCTGACCGCCGCCGCGGAGGCGCTCGGTGTGACCGTGCCGGGCGCGTCCAGCGTCCCCGCCGTGGACTCCGGGCACGACCGGATGGCCGCCGCCTCCGGTCTGCGCATCGTCGAACTGGTCCATGAGGACCGCAAGCTGTCCGACATCCTCACCCGGGAGGCCTTCGAGGACGCGGTGACCACGGTCCTCGGCCTCGGCGGTTCGACCAACGCCGTCATCCACCTGATCGCCATGGCCGGACGCGCCGGGATCCGCCTCACCCTCGACGACTTCGACCGCATCGCCCGCACGGTCCCGGTCCTGGCGAACGTCCGCCCCGGCGGACGGACGTACCTCATGGAGGACTTCCACTTCGCCGGCGGCCTCCCCGGATTCCTCTCCCGGATCACCGACCTGCTCCACCTCGACCGGCCGACCGTCTCCCACGACACCCTGCGCGAGCAGATCGCCGGCGCCCAGGTGCACAACGACGACGTCATCCGGCCCCGGGACAACCCGGTGGCCGACGAGGGCGGGGTCGCGGTGCTGCGCGGCAACCTCTGTCCGGACGGCGCGGTCATCAAGCACATCGCCGCCGAGCCCCACCTGCTCAAGCACACCGGGCCCGCGGTCGTCTTCGACGACTACCGGACGATGCAGCGGACCATCAACGACCCCGCCCTCGGTATCACCGCCGACAGCGTGCTCGTGCTGCGGGGCGCCGGCCCCAAGGGCGGCCCGGGCATGCCCGAGTACGGCATGCTCCCGATCCCGGACCATCTGCTCAAGCAGGGCGTGCGCGACATGGTGCGGATCTCCGACGCCCGGATGAGCGGGACGAGTTACGGCGCCTGCGTGCTGCACGTGGCACCGGAGTCGTACATCGGCGGCCCGCTCGCGCTGGTCCGCACCGGGGACCTGATCACACTGGACGTCGAGGCGCGCACCCTCCGACTCGACGTGGACGACGTGGAACTGGACCGGCGCAGGGCGGAGTGGACGCCACCGCCCACGCGTTACGAGCGCGGCTACGGCGCGCTCTACAACGACCAGATCACCCAGGCCGACACCGGCTGCGACTTCGAGTTCCTCGCCCGCCCCGGCAAGGTCGCGGACCCCTACGCGGGCTGACCCCACGCACCACGGGTGACGCCCAGGCCCCTGCGCACGAAGAAAGCGCTTCACCCGCACGAGACCGGACGACGCACCAGAACGGAGAACAGTCATGGCCCAAGCCGCAGCCGTGGCGAAACCGCCCGCGCCACCCCGGCGGCGCCGTGCCTCCGCGACGCCGCGCAGGCTCCCGTACCTGCTGATCGCCCCGGCGGCCCTGCTCATGCTGGGCTTCATCGCCTACCCGGTCCTCAGCGTCTTCTACTACAGCCTCCAGAACTACAACCCCACCAAGCCGTGGCGGAACGGATTCGCGGGCTTCGACAACTTCACCCAGGCCTTCGCGCACGACCCCCAGTTCTGGGACACGCTCACCTTCAGCGCGAAGTGGGTGGTCGTCGAGGTCGGACTCCAGCTGCTCCTCGGTCTCGCCCTCGCCCTGATCGTCAACCAGACCTTCGTCGGACGGGCACTGGGCCGGGCGCTGGTCTTCTCCCCGTGGGCGGTCTCCGGCGTGCTCACCTCCGCGATCTGGGTGCTGCTCTACAACTCCCAGACCGGCATCACCCGTTACCTCGCCGACGCGGGCATCGGCTCGTACGGGACCAGCTGGCTCTCGGACACCTCGACCGTGTTCCCGGCGGCGGTGGTCGCCGACCTGTGGCGCGGGGTCCCGTTCTTCGCGATCCTCATCCTCGCCGACCTCCAGTCCGTCTCCAAGGACCTGTACGAGGCGGCCGAGGTGGACGGCGCGAGCCGGCTGAAGCAGTTCTGGCACATCACGCTGCCGCACCTGAAGGACGCCATCGTCCTGTCCACGCTGCTGCGGGCGGTGTGGGAGTTCAACAACGTCGACCTGCTCTACACCCTGACCGGCGGCGGCCCGGCGGGGGAGACCACGACCCTCCCGCTCTACATCGCCAACACCAGCGTCGACGCCCACAACTTCGGCTACGCGTCCGCCCTCACCACGGTGGCGTTCGTGATCCTGCTCTTCTGCTCGATCGCCTACCTGCGACTGAGCAAGTTCGGAGGTGGCGAGAAGTGATCACCGAGATCGCCCCCGCGGAGGACAAGCGCGTGGCCCCCGAACCCGCCCGAGCGCGCCGGGGCAGGCGCCGCGCCTGGGACGAGGCCCCGCGCTGGCAGATCTACCTGCCCCTGTCGGTCTACCTGCTCTTCACCCTGGTCCCCTTCTACTGGATCCTCCTCTTCGCCCTCCGCCCGGCCAGCTCGACCTCGCTGGTGCCCTGGCCGGTCACCTTCGACCACTTCCAGAAGGTGTGGAGCGAGCGGAGCTTCGGCACCTACTTCACCAACAGCGTGTACGTCGGTGTCGCCACGCTGATCCTCACCACCGTGGTCGCGCTGGCCGGCGGCTACGCCCTGGCCCGCTTCGACTTCCGGCTCAAGCGCGCCTTCATGCTGGCCCTGCTGTGCTCCCAGTTCGTGCCGGGCGCGCTGCTGCTGGTGCCGCTGTTCCAGATCTTCGCCAAGCTCCAGATGATCAACTCGCTCGGCAGTGTGATCCTCGCCGAGACCGTCTTCCAGTTGCCGCTGTCGATGATCCTGATCAGCGGCTTCATCCGGAACGTGCCGTACTCCCTGGAGGAGGCCGCCTGGGTGGACGGCTGCAACCGATTCGCCGCCTTCCGCATCGTCGTGCTTCCGCTGCTGCGGCCCGGGTTGATCGCCGTCGGCTCCTTCGCCTTCGTGCACGCCTGGAACCACTTCCTGTTCGCCCTGATGTTCCTGTCCGACCAGAGCAAGCAGACCATCCCGGTCGGCCTCAACACCCTGATGAGCGCCGACAGCGTGGACCTGGGCGCCCTGGCGGCGGGCGGTATCGTCGCGGCCGTACCGGTGGTGATCGTGTTCGCCTTCATCCAGAAGTGGCTGATCACCGGCTTCAGTGCGGGGGCGGTGAAGGGTTGATGGCTCGTGACCTGACGGTTGGCGCCGGCGTACCCCTCGTGCTGGCGGGGGCGCGCGGCCACGGCCGCTGGCACCTGGACAACATCCGCCGGCTCCAGAGCAAGGGCATCGTCCGGCTGGCAGGCATCTGCGAGCTGACCCCGCTGGCCGCCGCCGAGATCCCCGAGGGCCTCGGCGCGCCCGAGCAGTCCGCCGACTTCGGGGCGCTCCTCGACTCCACCGGCGCGCGGATCGCGGTCGTCTGCACGCCGATCCCGACCCACACCGACCTGGCCCTGACGGCCGCCCGCAGGGGCGTGCACCTGCTGCTGGAGAAGCCGCCGGCGCCGTCGTACGCGGAGTTCCGCCGTATGACCGACGGGGTCACCGCGGCGGGCGTGGCCTGCCAGATCGGATTCCAGTCACTGGGCTCGCACGCCGTGCCCGCGATCCGCCGGCTGATCGCCGAGGGCGCGGTCGGCGAGGTCACGGGGGTCGGCGGCGCCGGGGCCTGGGCCCGCGACGAGGCCTACTACCGGCGGGCGCCCTGGGCCGGCAGGCGCCGGCTGAACGGCGTCGACGTGATCGACGGGGTCCTCACCAACCCCTTCGCCCACGCCGTCGCCACCGGCCTCGCCCTCCTCGGCACCACCCGCGCCGAGGACGTCGCCGGCATCGAGACCGAGCTGCTGCGGGCCAACGACATCGAGTCCGACGACACCTCCTGCGTCCGGGTGACCACCGGGCTCGGCCCGGTCACCGTCGCCGCGACCCTGTGCGCCGAGGAGCCGGGGGAGCCGTACGTACTGGTGCACGGCTCCAGCGGCCGGATCACCTACTGGTACAAGCAGGACCGCGTGCTGCTCCAGCGGGCGGCCCACGGGCCGGAAGAGACCGAGTACGGCCGTACGGACCTGCTGGAGAACCTCGTCGACCACCTCACCACCGGCGCGGACCTGCTGGTCGAACCCGAGTCGACGGGCGCCTTCATGAAGGTCGTCGAAGCGATCCGGCTGGCCGAGGACCCGGCCGCGCTGCCCGCCGGCGCCTGGCATCTGCTCCCGGACGAGAACCGCCGGGTCGTGCCCGGCATCGACGCTCTGGTCGCGGCCGCCGCCGACACCCTCGCCCTCTACTCCGAGCTGGGCGCCTCCTGGGCCCTACCGAAAGAGGTGAGCACCCGATGACACCCGACGACACCCACGTCCTGCGGGTCGCGGGCCGCCCGGTCGGCCGCTATGTCACCCGGCCCGGACTGCCGGCCCGGCTCTCGCCGCGCCCCTACCTGCACCCCGTCACCACCCTGGCCGGCACGGCGGTCACCGAGCTCAGCCCCGCCGACCACACACACCACCTCGGCGTCGGCGTCGCAGTCCCCGACGTCGAGGGGTACAACTTCTGGGGCGGGCGCACGTACGTCCGTGACCAGGGCCCGACAGAGCTGGACAACCTTGGCGCCCAGCGTCACACCGGCTTCCAGCTGCGCGACCCGGACGGCTTCGTCGAGGAGCTGCGCTGGGTCGCTTCGGGCGCCGAGCTGCTGCGTGAGCGCCGTACCGTAGCGGCCACCGAACTCACCGCGACCGCCTGGGCGTTGGACTTCACCTTCTCCCTCACCAACGTCACGCCTCAGGCGCTGTCCATCGGCAGCCCCGCCACGAACGGACGCCCTGGTGCCGCGTACGGCGGCTTCTTCTGGCGGGCCCGCAAGGAGGCGTCGGCGCCGGACGTCTTCACCGGCGAGCGTGCCGGCGAGGCCGAGGCGCACGGCGCCCGCGCCGACTGGCTGGCGCTGGCCGGCGCCGGCTGGACGCTGGTGTTTGCGGGGGCCACCGAGGAGACCCGCGGCGACCCGTGGTTCGTGCGCACCGCCGAGTACCCGGGGGTGGGTTCCTCGCTGGCGTCCGCGGAGCGGCTGCCGATCGCGCCCGGCGACACCGTCGTACGACGGATCGTCACCGTCGTCGCCGACGGCCGGCTCGGCCGGGACGAGGCGGCCGCGCTGGTGCGGAAGGCGGTGAGCCAATGAGCGTCCGCCTGACCGAGGAGACGTACCGCAACCCGATCCTCAACGCCGACTGGTCCGACCCGGACGTCGTGCGCGTCGGCGACGACTTCTACCTCACCGCGTCCAGCTTCGGCCGCGCCCCGGGCCTGCCGCTGCTGCACTCCCGCGACCTGGTCAACTGGACCCTGGTCGGCCACGCCCTGCAACGCCTGGAGCCGGCCGCCGAGTTCAGGTCGCCGCGCCACGACTGCGGGGTCTGGGCACCCTCGTTGCGCTTCCACGACGACCGCTTCTGGATCTTCTGGGGCGATCCCGACCAGGGCATCTTTCAGGTCAACGCGCCCGGGATACGCGGCCCCTGGACCCGCCCGCACCTCGTCAAGAAGGGCAAGGGACTCATCGATCCCTGCCCCCTGTGGGACGAGGAGAGCGGCGAGGCGTATCTGGTGCACGCCTGGGCGAAGTCCCGCTCGGGCGTCAAGAACCGGCTCACCGGACACCGGATGCACCCCGACGGCACCAGCCTGCTGGACGAGGGCAGGCTGATCGTCGACGGGGACGGGATCCCGGGCTGGTTCACCCTCGAAGGGCCCAAGCTGTACCGGCACGACGGCTGGTTCTGGATCCTGGCGCCCGCCGGGGGAGTGGAGACCGGCTGGCAGGGCGCCTTCCGTTCCCGGGACTTCTTCGGGCCGTACGAGGAGCGGATCGTCCTCGGACAACGGGACACCGACGTCAACGGGCCGCACCAGGGCGGCTGGGTGCGCACCCGGTCCGGCGAGGACTGGTTCCTGCACTTCCAGCAGCGCGGCGCGTACGGCCGTGTCGTGCACCTCCAGCCGATGCGCTGGGGCCCCGACGGCTGGCCGGTGATCGGGGACGACGGCGCCCCCGTCACCGAACACCGCCGCCCCGCCCTGCCGCCGCAGCCGCCCGCCGCGCCCGCCACCGACGACGACTTCCCCGGCGGACGGTACGGCCGTCAGTGGCAGTGGACGGCCAACCCCCAGGACGGCTGGGCCACCCAGCACTCCGCCGACGGACTGCGGCTGACCTGCGTCCGCACTCCCGGCGCGCACGACCTGCGCAAGCTGCCGCACATCCTCACCCAGCGGCTGCCCGGCACCCCGGCGACCGTCGAGGTCGAGCTCGGGCTGCACAGTGAGGAACCGGGGGCGCGGGCCGGGCTGGCGGTCCTCGGGGACGCGTTCGGCTGGATCGGTCTCGAGCGCCAGGCCGACGGGACGGTCCATCTCGTGCACCGGTTCGCCGAGGCGGTGGCGGAGAAGGAGCGGGACGCCGAGCGTCCGCGGCCCGCCTCCGAGGGGCACGCCCGGCTGCGCATCGAGATCGGCCCGGACGCGCGCTGCCGTTTCGCCGCCGACACCGGGGACGGCTTCCGCCCGTCTGGTCCCGTCTTCGCCGCCACCTCCTGGCGCTGGGTCGGCGCTCTGCTCGGACTGTTCGCCGCAGCGCCGGCCGGAGCCGGGCACGCCGGGTCGGGCACCTTCACGCACTTCCGTATCGAGCCCTGCTGATCACCTGCCTGGTTCAACCCGCACGCCTCTTGGGAGCCGCAATGACGCACCTCCGTAGCAAGCGCTTGCCCCTCATGTCTCCGCTGAACCCGGAAGAAGAGAGCAGACCGATGAAGAGCAGCATCCGCAGAAGCAGGCGCGCCGCCACGGCCGTCGCCCTGGGCTCCGTGCTCGCGCTGGCCGCCACCGCCTGCGGCGACGACGGCAGCGGCGGCGCGGGGGACAAGGGCGACGAGGGCTCCGGCAAGGGCACGATCACCTTCTGGGACAACAACGGCGGTGTCCGCACCGACATCTGGAAGCAGATCATCGCCGACTTCCAGCACAAGTACCCGGACATCAAGGTCAAGTACGTCGGCATCCCGGCGGCCGGCGCCCAGTCCAAGTACGACACCGCCATCCAGGGCGGCGGCCTGCCGGACGTCGGCGGCGTGGGCACCGCGATGCTCGCCGAGGTCGGGGCCCAGGGCGCGCTGGAGCCGCTGGACAGCCGGCTGCGGAAGAGCCCGCTGAACGGAAAACTGAGCCAGAACCTGATCGACGTCAGCAAGGCGGCGGGTGGCGGGGACACGCTGTACCAGGTGCCGACCTCCGCGAACAACGGCACGCTGTGGTACCGGACCGACCTGTTCAAGAAGGCCGGCCTGGACGCGCCGACCACCTGGTCGAAGTTCTACGCGGCCGCCGACAAGCTCACGAACAAGGGCAAGAACCAGTTCGGCTACACCATCCGCGGCGGCGAGGGCGCCATCGCGCCGGCCCTCGACGCGGTGTACGGCCAGACCGGGATCACGTCGTTCTGGAACGGCGACAAGACCACCGTCAACGATCCCAAGAACGTGGCCGCCCTCGAGAAGTACGTCGCGCTCTACAAGAAGGACACCCCGTCCGCCGACGTGAACAACGACTTCACGAAGATGGTCGCCCAGTGGGACAGCGGCACGATCGGCATGCTGAGCCACAACCTGGGCTCGTACCAGGACCATCTGAAGGCGCTGGGCAAGGACAAGTTCCGGGGCGTTCCGAACCCCACGCTGGACGACGGCACCCGGGTGCAGGTGTCCAACCCGGTGGACGGGCTGAGCCTGTTCAAGTCCAGCAAGAACAAGGCGGCCGCCTGGAAGTTCATCGAGTTCGCGGTCTCCGCCGAGGAGAACTCCAAGTTCAACGAGTCGGCGGGGCAGGTCCCGGCGAACACCGACGCGGCCAAGGACGCGTGGATCCAGCAGGCCGAGCCGACGAAGCTGGCGGCCGAGGCGCTGAACGGGGGCGAGACGAAGATCGTCCAGTTGCCCTACTACCTGCCCGACTGGAACACGATCTCCAAGGCGGACAACGAGCCGAACTTCCAGAAGCTGCTGCTCGGGAAGATGAGCGCGAAGGAGTTCCTGGACACGCTGGCCGACCAGCTGAACAAGGCGCAGGCGGACTGGAAGGCGCATCACTGATTGTCCTTCGGCTGCGGGCCGGTCGTGGCTGGTCGCGCAGTTCCCCGCGCCCCTTCGGGGCGCGGGATTCCCCCCGTTCGAAAGGCACCGTCGTGTCTCCTACCCGCAGACAGGTAACACTGGCGGCTCTCGCCGCCCTCCCGCTCGGCCTCGCCGCCAACGGCACCGCGCAGGCCGCCCCTCACCGTCGTACGGTCCACATCGCCGGTGACTCCACCGCCGCCCAGAAATTCGCCGACGCCGCCCCCGAGACGGGGTGGGGAATGGCGCTCCCCTTCTTCCTCCGGAAGGAGATACGGGTCGCCAACCATGCCGTGAACGGGCGGAGTTCCAAGAGCTTCGTCGACGAGGGGCGGCTCGACGCCATCCTCGCCGGCATCCGGCCGCACGATCTGCTGCTCATCCAGTTCGCGCACAACGACGAGAAGTCCGCCGACCCCGCTCGCTACACCGAGCCGTGGACCACGTACCAGGACTACCTGCGGCTCTATGTCGACGGGGCGCGAGCCAAGGGCGCCCGGCCCGTGCTCGCCACCCCCGTCGAGCGGAGGAAGTTCGACGCCGACGGCAACGCCGTGCCGACCCACGGCGACTATCCGGCAGCGATGCGGGCCCTCGCCGAGGAGGAGCGCGTGGCGCTGCTCGACATCGAGGCGCTGTCGCTCGCGCTGTGGCAGTCGCTCGGGGTCGAGGCGACCAAGACGTACTTCAACTGGACGGACACCGAGCAGGACAACACGCACTTCAACCCGCCGGGGGCCATCGCCGTGGCCCGGCTCGTGGCGCAGGAGCTGCCGCGCACCCGGGTGCTGGCCCGGCACGACGCCGTCCGGCTGCACGAGGACGTCCCGGCGTCCTGGATCACCTGGCCGCCCGCATCGGATTCGTGAACGAGGAGACCGCACAGTGCGCACTCAGAAATGTCATGGACGCGTCATAACAGCCCTCGTCGGCTGCACCGCCCTCGTGCTCGCCGTCACCGGCACCGCCTCCGCCCAGCCCCGGCACCCGGACCTCGCCCACCAGACCCTCGCGGCGAACGACGGCTGGGCCGCCTACGGCACCGGCACCACCGGCGGCGCCGCCGCCGACCCCGCGCACGTCTACACCGTCACCACCTGGGACGCCTTCAAGGCCGCCCTCGCCGACGGCGGCAGCGCACCCAAGATCATCGAGGTGAAGGGCACCATCGACGCCGACGGGCCGAGCTGTGCGTCGTTCGCGGCGGCCGGGTACGACTTCGACGCCTACCTCAAGACGTACGACCCGGCCGTGTGGGGCCACGACAAGAACCTTGACGCCGAGCCCGACGACAGCCCCGAGGGCCTGCGCCGCGCCTCCGCCGCCGACCAGGACGCCTACATCAAGGCGAACATCCCGGCCAACACCACCGTCGTCGGCATCGGCACGGACGCCGGCTTCAAGGGCGCGAGCCTCCAGATCAAGGGCGTCGACAACGTCATCGTCCGCAATCTGGGCTTCGAGAGCCCGCTCGACTGCTTCCCGCAGTGGGACCCGACCGACACCGCCGACGGCAACTGGAACTCCGAGTACGACAGCGCGGTGGTCTACGGCTCCACCCATGTGTGGATGGACCACGACACCTTCACCGACGGCGACCACCCGGACAGCACCCTGCCGTACTACTACGGGCGGATCTACGAACAGCACGACGGCGAGCTCGACATCGTCAAGGGCGCCGACTACGTCACCGCCTCCTGGAACGTCTTCGAGGACCACGACAAGACGATCCTCATCGGCAACAGCGACAGCGCCTCGACGGCCGCCGTGGACCGAGGGCATCTGAAGGTCACCTTCCACCACAATCTGTTCGCGAACCTGGTGGAGCGCGCGCCCCGCGTCCGCTTCGGCCAAGTGGACTCCTACAACAACCACTTCGTCGCCGGTGACGGCTACGGATACAGCTACGGCATCGGCATGGAGTCCCAGCTCGTCGCGGAGCACAACGCGTTCACGCTGCCCGACGGAGTCAGCACCGGTTCCGTCCTGAAGAAGTGGAAGGAGGCACCGGTCACCGCCGACGACAACTACGTCAACGGCACCCGGACCGACCTGATCGCCGTCCACAACGCCGAGGTCCCCGGCGAGATCCTCCAGTCGGGCGCCGGCTGGACGCCGGCCCTGAGGACGAAGGCCGACCCGGCGAAGGCCGTCCCGAAGATCGTCGACCACTGCGCGGGCGCCGGGCACCTGCGCTGAGCGCCGCACGAAACGGCCGGGGCAGGACGGGCCCCGGCCGGCATCCCCTGACGAGCCGCACCGCGAAGGAGCATCCGCATGGCCTCGCCCCACCTCCGACCACCCCTGTCCAGAAGGGCCTTCCTCGCGGCGAGCGCCCAGGCCGCCGCCACACTCGGCCTCGCGACCGCCGCCCCCGCGCACGCCACCGGCGGCCGGCGCCCCTTCGGCCGGTACGGGTCACCGGCACGCCGCCTGACGCCGAAGACCCTGTATGTCGACCCGCACGGCCGCGGCGACTTCACACGCGTCCAGTCCGCCGTGACCGCCGCGACCGGCACCGGCCGGACCCTGGTCCTCGGCCCGGGCACCTACCGGGAGACCGTCGCCGTCGATGCCACCCGCACCGAGGCGACCTGGATCGGCGCCTCGGAGGACCCCCGGGACGTCGTGATCGTTTACGACAACGCCAACGGGACGCCGAAGCCGGACGGCTCGGGCACCTACGGCACCACGGGCTCGGCCACCACGACCGTCCAGGCCGACGGCTTCACCGCCCGCTGGATCACCTTCGCCAACGACTGGCTGCGTGCCGACCACCCGGACATCACCGGCACGCAGGCGGTGGCCATCAAGGTGCAGGGCGACCGGAGCGCCTTCACCCACTGCCGGTTCCTCGGCCACCAGGACACCCTGTACGCCGACTCGATGGCGCTCGGCGTCTTCGCCCGCCAGTACTACGCCCACTGCTACGTCGAGGGGGACGTCGACTTCGTCTTCGGCCGGGCCACGGCCGTGTACGAGCACTGCCACTTCCGCACGCTGAACCGCACCGACCTCACCGCCGCCCCCTACGGCTTCGTCTTCGCGCCCTCCACGGCGGTCGCCGATCCCCGCGGCTACCTGGTGACGCGCAGCCGGGTCAGCAGCGAGGCCCCGGACGCCTTCTACAAGCTGGCCCGCCCCTGGGTCCCCGGCTCCGACCCCACCGCCCGCCCGATGCTCACCGTCCGGGACACCCACCTCGGCCCCGGCATCGACGCGGTCGCGCCCTACACCGACATGTCGGCCGCCTACCCGTGGCGGAACCAGCGCTTCGCCGAGTACCGCAACGCGGGGCCGGGCGCGGAGGTCACCGTCCCGGAGAACCGCCCCCAACTCACCGACCAGCAGGCCCGGTCGGCGACCGGCGAGGCCTACCTCGGTGACTGGGCGCCGCGGCGGGAGGGCTGCTGACATGCGCAGACGCACCCTCCTGGCGGGCATCACCGGCGGCCTGGCCGCCGTCGGTACCCTCCCGCTCCCGCCGTCGGCCGCCATATCCTGCACGTTCGCCGCGTACAACGCCCGCAAGTCCGACGGCTCCCTGCCCGCCACGACGTTCCTGACCACGGGCAGCCCCACCATCGGCGCCACCATGAACTGACCCCGGCAGGGGACGAGGAGCCCGTTGCCCGACCGAGAAGGTATCGATCGGGCAACGGGCCTCGCGCTCGGAGGGGTGACGCGCGTAGAAAACCTGTCATGCATAAGCCACTTCGGATCGCGGCCCTCGCGGCCGCCTGTGCCCTCGCCGGTGGCGCCCTGTACGGCGCCGGCGCGGCCACCGCCGGTCAGTCCACGGCGAACTCCACCCACGAGCCCTACAACATCGGGCAGCTGGTGAAGGACATCGACACCTACTACGGGACCACCGCCGACGCGAACGGCGTCTACCAGGCGTCCCCGGACAGCCCGTACGCCACGGACCTGGCGCGCCTCGACTCCGCCGCCAAGCGGTACATCGACCAGGCGGCGCGCAAGGCGCACCACCGGCACGAGAAGCCCGCGGTCGTCTTCGACATCGACGACACGCTGCTGCTCAGCCTCGACTACGAGAAGCGCTACAACTACACCTACAACTCGACCACCTGGGGCGACTACGTGAACCGGGCCGACCGCCCGGCCGTCTTCGGCAGTCCCGAGCTGGTCCAGTACGCCGAGTCCAAGGGCGTCGAGGTCTTCTACAACTCGGGTCTGAGCGAGTCGCAGCGCACCGCCGCCGTCGAGAACCTGAAGAAGGTCGGCGCCGATGTGAACCTCGACGCCGACCACATGTTCCTCAAGGACAAGGCGAACCCGCCGTCCTACCTGAGCGCCTGCGCCACCCCGGGCACCTGGAACTGCACCACGGTCCAGTACAAGTCCGGCACCCGCGAGCACATCGAGGACGACCTCGGGTACGAGATCATCGCCAACTTCGGCGACCAGTACTCGGACCTCGACGGTGGCCACGCCGACCGCACGTACAAGATCCCGAACCCGACGTACTTCGTCAGCTAGCGTTCCTCACCGGTCTGATCGACTCCAGGGTCGGTACGACCGGTTCGATCGTGCCGTCGGCCGCGAACCGCATACGGTCGACCGTCGTCTCCCGGTGCATACCGTCACCGCCCGCCTTCCCGGGGCCGTTCAGCGCGAACCGGTGGTAGACGATGTACCAGTCGTCGGTGCCGGGCACGTTCACCACGGAGTGGTGGCCGGTGGCGAGGATGCCGTACTCGGGACGCTTGGACAGGATCGTCCCCCGCTTGGTCCACGGGCCGAGCGGGGACGGTCCCGTCGCGTAGGCCACGTGGTAGTTCTCGCTACGGGTGTCGTCCTCGGACCACATGAAGTAGTACGTGCCGTTCCGCTTGATCACGAAGGATCCCTCGCGGAAGTTGTCCGTGGTGATGTCCTTCACCTTCGACGGGTCGTACGACGTCATGTCGTCGTTCAGCGGGACCACGTACGCGTGCCCGTTGCCCCAGTACAGATACGCCTGGCCGTTGTCGTCCGTGAACACGGCCGGGTCGATCATCTGGCCCGCCAGGTTGCCCTTGGCGACCAGGGGTCTGCCGAGCGCGTCCTTGAAGGGGCCGGCGGGGGAGTCGGCCACCGCCACGCCTATCTGCTGCTCCGCGCAGAAGTAGAAGTAGTACTTGCCGCCCCGTTCGGCGATCGCCGGTGCCCAGGCGTTCTTGTCGGCCCAGGAAACGTCCGGGCCCAGGTCGAGGATCACGCCGTGGTCCTTCCAGTGGACCAGGTCTCTCGACGAGTACGCCTTGAAGCTCGTCCCGCTCCAGCCCTGATGGCCGTCCGTCGTGGGGTAGATCCAGTACTGGCCGTTCAGGTAGTGGACGTCCGGGTCCGCGTTCAGGCCGGGCAGGATCGGACTTCGGGTGCGGACGGCCTCGACCGTCCAGGTGCGGGTCGTGCCGTCCGCCGCCGTCACCGTGTACTTCCGCGGCTTGCGGAAGTCGCGCCGGGTACCGGACCTCGGGCTGACCGTCGCGCCCTCACCCACCCACAGCTTCGGTGCCAGCCGGGACAGATCGGCGTCCGGCTCCATCGGGAGCACGACCTTCGACGCCGGCTCGGTGACGACCGCGTACCCTTTCTGGTCCTTCGCCGTCGCGTCCACCACGGAGGTGGGCGTGCTGGGGTACGCGGCCAGCAGGCGGTCGTACTCCGCCTGCGTCACCGGCATCACCGTGCCGTGCCGGGGGCTCGCCGGGAGCTGGTAGTCCGTGGACATCGTCCACTTGCCGGAGTCCAGGTCGGTGGTCTCGAAGGGCACGTAGCCGCGCAGACCGTACTCGTCGATGAACAGGTACCACTTGTTCTCGGTGTTCGACTTGAACACCGTCGGTCCCTCGCCGCGCTCGATGGACCCGCTGCCGATGCAGTCGGAGACGAAGTCGTACTTGGTGCTTGTCAGGCTGGTCGATTTCTCGCCGGTGATGAACTTCGAGCAGGGCGAGCTGGAGGACGGATCGCGTTCGTCCTTGGTGTAGCGGTAGTAGGTGTCCTTGTACTTGACCACCGTCGAGTCGATGACCGAGTAGCCGGGGTCGTCCCAGACCTTCGGCGCGCTGAAGGTGCGGAAGTCCTTCGTCGTCGCGTACAGCATCTTGTTGTACGTCGATCCGGTGTGGTCGGGGTCGTCGTCGGCGTACAGCTTCGACGCCCAGAAGACGACGTACTCGCCCAGCGAGTCGTCCCAGTAGGCCTCCGGCGCCCAGGTGTTGCCCGCGTTGTCGGGGGCGACCTTCACCAGGCGCTGGTCGGTCCAGTGCACCAGGTCGGTGGACTCCCAGATCATGATGGACTTGCTGCCGTGCCGCTGGACGTGGTCCCAGCTGCCGCTGCTGTTGTTGTACATCCTGAGGTCGGTGGCGATCAGATAGAACTTGTCGCCGTCGGGGGAGCGGATGACGAACGGGTCGCGCAGGCCCTTCTCGCCGATGGTCGAGGTCAGGACCGGCTTCCCGGCGTTCAGCTCGCGCCAGTGCAGCGGGTCGTTGCCCCGGCTGAGGGCGTAGCGGATCTGCTCGCCGTCGGCGGTGCCCTCGCCGGTGAAGTAGGCGAAGAGGTAACCGGCGTACTTGGGGTGTTTCACGGGTGGGGCTCCAGAGTGCGCGGTGCCGGGCGGGGCGGCGAACAGCGTGAGCAGGAGGGCGAGACAGGCGAGGAGCGCGGCTCTTAGGCGCATGGGCAATCCTGTCGGAGCTTGGGGGTTTCTGTTGGGTGTTGCGCCCTCGGAGTGTCACCAGTGGGGAAAGGCACGTCAATCGATGAGAGCGGGATGAGAACCGCCGAAACTTTCGCTCGTTTTCGTTCGGCCCGGCAACCCGCTCCGGCCACGGTGGCGACCGGTGTCCGTAGCATCCCCCTGGGAAAGGAACACCCCGTGCGCCAGAGCACCGGACGCCACCGCAGGACGCGCACCCTCTCGATCGCCTCGACGGTGGCCGTCGCCGCGGGGGCCGGCGGCGTCTACCTCGGCCTGTCGAACGGCGGCGCCCAGGCCGCCACGACGACGGTCACCGTGTCCAGCACCGCCCAGCTGGAGTCGGCCGTGAAGAACGCGGCGGCCGGCACCGTCATCCAGGTGCGCGGGGGCACGTACTATCCGACGGCCACCCTCAAGTCCACCGCGAACGGCACCGGTTCGAACCGGATCACGCTCCAGGCGTACGGCAGCGAGAAGGTGAAGATCGACGGGTCCAAGCTGCCCGCCGGCTCCTGGCTCACCGGGATCTACGGCAGCTACTGGACCGTCCAGAACCTCACCTTCCAGAACTCCCCGGCCCAGGGCTTCGTCGTCACCTCCTCCACCGGCGGCGTCTTCAAGAACCTGGTCACCGCGGACAACGGCGACTCCGGCTTCACCCTGCGCGGCGACAACACCGTGAACAACCTCGTTCAGAACCTCAACAGTCACGGCAACTACGACGCCGCCGGGCACGGCCAGAACGCCGACGGCATCGCCGTCAAGTTCGGCTCCGGCACCGGCAACAAGGTCACCGGCGCCCGCCTGTACAACAACTCGGACGACGGCCTCGACCTCTGGCAGTTCTCCTCGCCGGTCACCATCGAGCACTCCTGGGCCTTCGGCAACGGCAAGAACCGCTGGAACGACTCGGCCTTCGAGGGCAACGGCAACGGCTTCAAGCTGGGCGGCGGGGGCATCGCGGTCGCGCACGCCGTCAACAACAACGCGGCCTGGGACAACACCCTCAACGGCTTCACCGAGAACTCCAACACCGGCGCATCGTGCTCAACCGCAACACCGCGTACGCCAACACCGAGGCCGGCTTCTACTTCGCCACCGGCAAGGCCCGCCTCGCCCGCAACCTCGCCGTGGGCAACAAGGGCGGCCTGGACAAGCTGGGGTCCGCCACCGTCTCCGCCGCCAACAACTGGGACAGCGGAGTCAGCACCCCCGCTTTCAAGTCGACCGACGCGACGACGGCGTACGGCGCCCGCGATTCGGACGGTTCGCTGCCCGCGACGAGCTTCCTCACCACGGGTTCGGCCACCATCGGCTCGACCATGAATTAGCCCGCCGGCCAAGGGAGAACGCCCCGCCGGTCGTCACCGGCGGGGCGTCCTCGTGGCCGGTCGAGGGGGGCTCGGACCGGCCGTACCGGCCGAGGGGGGCTCAGGCCGACACTTGTACTGACGCTGAAAACGAACACATGGTTGTCGAACGTGTGATTGTTTTCTGGGTCGGTTCAGGAGTCGCCGTCGCCCGAGTCGTGCGCGGCGAAGTCGCCCTTCACGGCGTACCGGGCGGCGCCCGCGGCGCCCGTGACGGTGTAGGTGTCGTCCTTCGCGTCCCGGCCGCCGCGCTCGTGGTTGTACTGCCCGGCGAAGACCCACTCGCCCGCAGGGACCGTGCGGCCCTCCTTGAGCACCCATGTGTAGACCAGGAAGCCGTTCCTCTCCTCGACGGTCTGGGTGAAGTCGGCCTCGGGCAGGGACCGCCAGGCGCCCGCCGTCGACACGCCGCCCGTCTGCGCCACCTTCAACTGCACGGTCAGCGCGTTCAGTTGCTTGGACGTCTTCAGGGTGATGTTGCTCTGCGCCCAGAAGTCGTTGCTGTGCGGGTCGACCGAGCCGTCCGACCACACAGGGCCGTCCTGCGTACCTTCGGCGGCCGGCGCCTTCGGGGTGGCCGAGGCCTTCGGGGGCGTCGGCGTGGGGGACGGACCGGCCTGGTGGGAAGGCCGCGTGGCGCCGTCGGAGCCGGTCGTCGGGGCCGCCGAGTGGACCGGTGGCCGCCTCGTCGCGTCCGGCGACGGCGTGGGCGTCGGCGAGACCGCGACCGTCTGCTGGGCCGGGGTGTCGTCGTTCTTCACCGCCGAAGCCACCGCGTACCCGCCGACCGCGAGGACACCGGCCACCGCGGTCGTGGCGCTCACCACCCGGAACCAGCCGAACACCGGCGGGCGCGTCGCCCGGTGGTCGGAGCGGCCCTGCGCGGCCATGCCCCGCTCGACCCGGGCCAGGATGCGGGCGCGGTCGGGTTCGTGCTCCTCGGCCGCCTCGTGCAGCCGGGCGCGCAGCTCGTCGTGCACGTCCTGCTGCCTCATCGGTTCCTACCTCCGGTCTCGCCGCCGCGCGCCATCGCCGCGTGCACCTTCTGCGGAGCGCGCTCGGTGCCGAGCAACCGCTGTAGTTCGGCCATTCCCTTCGACGTCTGGCTCTTAACCGTACCCACCGACACCCCCAGGGCCAGCGCGGTGTCCTTCTCCGACAGGTCGAACGCGTGCCGCAGCACCACACACGCCCGCTTGCGGAACGGCAGCCTGCGCAGCGCCTCCTGCACGTCCACCACGCCGGCCACGTCGGGGTTCTCGGTCTTCTCCTCGCGGTGCGACCAGAACAGCGAGATCCGGCGGCGCTCGCGCACCGCGCTGCGGATGCGGGTACGGGCCAGGTTGGCGACGACACCCCGGGCGTAGGCCACCGGGTGGTCGGCCGCGCGCACCCGGTCCCAGCGGTGCCACAGCGCGAGCAGCGCGTCCGCGGCCAGGTCGTCGGCGGCGTCCGCCTCGCCGGTCAGGAGGTAGGCGAGACGGGAGAGTTCGGCGTAGTGCCGTTCGAAGAAGGCATGGAACTCCACGGAGGCGGCGTCGTCGACGACTGTGCCCACGGGCGACCTCTCTGTGTGTGTCATGTGAATGACATGTGGTTGTCCGGGGGTGGCCGGGACGGGATCCGGAAGCGTAGCAGTGAACAACCGCTTGGTTTGTACGAGGGTTCGAACGCCGTATGGTCGGCCGACGTCCGATTCCGTAACACGGAGAAAACCTGAAACCGGTTCAACGAGGGAACAATCCAGCCAGCATCCGCAGACCGATCATGAGGCGACAAGGAGCAACACCATGTCCGAGACGCAGAAGGTGGCCGACCGGCCAAGTGCCGCGCCACCCGCGGCGAACGGTGTCGACCGGTACTTCAGAATCTCCGAACGCGGATCGACGTTCGGCCGGGAGATACGCGGCGGCCTGGCGACCTTCTTCACGATGGCCTACATCCTTGTCCTGAATCCGATCATCCTGGGCAGCGCCAAGGACAAGTTCGGCCACACGCTCGACGCGGGCCAACTGGTCACCGCCACCGCCCTGGTGGCCTGTGTGATGACGATCATCATGGGCGTCGGCGGCAACCTTCCGCTCGCCATCGCCGCCGGCCTCGGCCTCAACGCCGTCGTCGCCTTCCAGCTCGCCCCGCTGATGAGCTGGGCCGACGCGATGGGACTCGTCGTCCTCGAAGGCGTCCTGATCTGCGTCCTGGTGCTCACCGGGCTCCGCGAGGCGATCATGAACGCCATCCCGCAGCAGCTCAAGCAGGCCATCGGTGTCGGCATCGGCCTGTTCATCGCCTTCATCGGCTTCGTCGACGCCGGGTTCGTCAGCCGCATCCCCGACGCCGCGAACACCACGGTGCCCGTGCAGCTGGGCGCCGTCGGCCGGCTCACCGGCTGGCCGGTCCTGGTGTTCTGTCTCGGCGTACTGCTCACCATCGCGCTGCTCGCCCGCAAGGTGAAGGGCGCCATCCTGATCAGCATTGTCAGCATGACGGTCGTCGCGATCGTCATCAACGCCGTCGCCGACATCAAGAGCTGGGGCCTGACCACCCCGAAGGTCCCCGACAAGATCGTGGCCGCCCCCGACTTCGGACTCGTCGGTCACTTCAGCCTGTTCGGCGGCTTCGCCAAGGCCGGGGTGCTCACCGCCGTCCTGCTCGTCTTCACTCTGATCCTGTCCGACTTCTTCGACGCCATGGGCACCATCGTCGGCATCAGCGCGGAGGCCGGACTCCTCGACGAGAAGGGCCAGGTGCCCGGCATCGGCCGCGTCCTGTTCATCGACGGCGCCGCCGCCGTCGCCGGCGGAATCGGCTCCGCCTCCTCCAACACCGCCTACATCGAGTCCGCGGCCGGCGTCGGCGAGGGCGCCCGCACCGGCTTCGCCAACGTGGTCACCGGCGGTCTGTTCGGCCTCGCGCTCTTCCTCACCCCGCTGCTCACCATCGTCCCGCTCCAGGCCGCCGCACCGGCCCTGATCGCGGTCGGCTTCCTGATGATGACCCACGTCAAGCACATCGACTGGGACAAGTACGAGATCGCCATCCCGGCCTTCCTCACCATCGCCGCGATGCCGTTCACCTACTCCATCACCGACGGCATCGGCGCCGGCTTCCTGGCCTACGTCGTCATCAAGTCGGTGCTGGGCAAGGCGAAGGAGGTCAACTGGCTGCTGTGGACGGTGTCGGCGCTGTTCCTGGTGTACTTCGCGATCGACCCGGTGGAGCAGATCCTGGGCGTGAAGTAGCGCGCCAAGGCGTGCGGCAGTACGTCAACTCCGCAGCGCGGCCCGCATCATCGCCTTGGCCACCGGCGCGGCCAGGCCGTTGCCGCTCACCTCGGAGCGGGCCGCGTCCGACTGCTCCACCATCACCGCGACGGCGACCTCCTTGCCGCTCGAGTCGGACTTGCCGAACGAGGTGAACCAGGCGTACGGCGTCTTGCTGTTGTTCTCGCCATGCTGGGCGGTGCCGGTCTTGCCGCCCACGGTCACACCGGAGATCTTCGCGTTCGTACCGGTGCCGTCCTCGACCACCGTCCGCATCGCCGACTGGAGCTGCTCGGCGGTCGAGGAGCTGACGATCTCCTTGCTGTCCGCGCTGTCGTCGTAGTCCTTCAGTACGTCGCCGCCGCTGTCGGTGATCCGCGAGACCATGTGCGGCGAGACCAGCTTGCCGCCGTTGGCTATCGCCGCCGACACCATGGCCATCTGAAGCGGGGTGGCGGTGACGTCGAACTGGCCGATGCCCGACAGGCCCGTCTGCGCCTTGTCCATGTCCGAGGGATACACGCTGGCCCACGCCCGCACCGGCACATCGAGCTGGTCGTCGTCGAAGCCGAACTTCTCGGCCATCGCCTTCACCTTGTCCTGGCCGAGGTCGACGGCCATCTTCCCGAAGACGTTGTTGCAGGAGTACTGGAGGGCGACGCGTATCGAGGCGTTCTTGCAGGGCGCGGAGGCGTTCTCGTTGGAGAGCGGCCGGGTGGTGCCCGGCAGGGTGTACGGGTCCGGGCTGGCGGTGTGCTCGTCCACGTCCTTGTACAGCCCGTCCTCCAGCGCTGCCGCCGCGACGACCAGCTTGAACGTCGAGCCCGGCGGCAGCGGCTGGCGCAGCGCCCGGTTGGTCAGCGGCTTGTCCGGATCGGCGTTGAGGTTCTTCCAGGCGGTGCCCGCGGTGTTGGCGTCGGTCAGCGTGGACGGGTCGTACGACGGTGTGGACACCACCGCGAGGATCTTGCCGGTCTTCGGGTCGATCGCGACGGCGGCGCCCTTGTTGTCGCCCAGCGCGCTGTACGCCGCCTTCTGCACGTCCGGGTCGATCGTGGTGATCACGTCGCCCGGGTCGGCGCGCTTGCCGGTGACGGTGTCCATGACGGTCTTGAGCCGGTTGTCCGTGCCGTTGAGCAGCTCCTGGTAGATGCCCTCGAGCTGGGTCGGCGCATACGCCTGCGAGGCGTAGCCCGTCACCGCCGCGTACAGCTTGCCGTCCTTGTACGTGCGCTTGTACGCGAGGTCGCCGCCCTTCGTACGGGCCGAGCCGGTGATCGACTCGCCTGCCACGATGATGTTCCCGAGCGGCTCCGCGTACGTCTGAATGACGTTGCGCCGGTTGTTCTTGTCGTCCGCGAGGGCCTTGCCGTCGTAGAACTGCACCCACGTGGCCCTGAGCAGCAGGGTGAGCACGAGCAGCAGTGTGAAGACGGACGCCCGCCTGATCGTCTTGTTCATCCCGGTCATGAGGACGAGCGGGATGCGGCAATCGTTCCGCTCCGCCGGGTTTCTCATCGGGCTTTCATGCGAGCAAAAGCCTTCATGAGAGCAGCAGCACGACCTCCTCGATCTCCGCGCCGCGGGCGTTCGCGTATCCCCGGGCCCGTGCGCTCTCCCGGAACCCGCACTTGCGCAGCACCCTGAGCGACCCGGCGTTGTCGGCCGCCGCACGCGCGTACAGCGGGCGTTCCGGCACCTCGGCGAGCAGTCCCCGCAGAGCGGCCGTGGCCAGGCCGCGCCCCCAGTACGCGCGATCGATCCAGTACGCCACCTCGCGCTCGCCCGGCTGGCCGTACACCATCGCGCTCCCCACCACCTCCCCGTCCGCCAGGACGGTGCGCGCGAGCCCGTCCGCCGAGGAGCGGAACTTCTCCCAGTGGGCGTCGAAGGAGTCGTGGTCGGCCGGGTTCTCGGGGGTGAAGGCGGCCATCCACACCGCCTCGGGGTCGTTCATCTGCCGGTAGAACACCGGCAGATCGCTGTCGAGGACCTCGCGGAGCACGACCTCCATGGTCACAGCCTACGGGTGGCGAGGGTCAGCCGGTCACGGGCGTCGAACAGAGCGTCCTTGATCATCTGCTCATGGGCGGGGGTCAGCCGGGCCACCGGCACCGAGCAGCTGATCGCGTCGCGGGCAGGGGTGCGGTAGGGAATCGCCACGCCGAAGCAGCGCAGGCCCAGCGTGTTCTCCTCGCGGTCGACGGCGAAGCCCTGCTCGCGGACCTGGCGCAGCTCCTCGATGAGCTTCTCCCGGTCGGTGATCGTGTGCTCGGTCAGCGCCGGCAGCGTCTCCGGCAGCAGCTTGCGCACCTGCTCGTCGGTGTGCGTGGCCAGCAGCGCCTTGCCCAGCGAGGTCGAGTGCGCGGGCAGCCGGCGGCCGACCCGGGTGAAGGGGCGCAGATAGTGCTGCGACTGGCGGGTGGCCAGGTACACCACGTTCGTGCCGTCCAGACGGGCCAGGTGGATGGTCTCCGTGGTGTCGTCGGAGAGCCGGTCCAGCGTCGGCCGGGCCGCCGCGACCACCTCGTCGCCGTCGATGTACGACGTACCGACGAGCAGCGCCCGCACCCCGATGCCGTACCGCGTGCCCGTCGCGTCCGTCTCCACCCAGCCCAGCTCCACCAGCGTGCGGAGCAGCATGTAGAGGCTGGACTTGGGATACCCGACGGCCTCCTGGACCGCCGCGAGGGAGTGCATACCGGGCCGGCCGGCGAAGTACTCGAGCAATTCCACGGTCCGCACCGCGGACTTGACCTGCGCCCCGCCGCCTGTCTCGCCTGCCGACATCGCCGTTGACCCCTTCGTTCGACGAGGACCTGAAGATATAGTCTCCAACAGCATATTCATCATCAGAGACAGTGTTCAGTATATCGAACGTCCCTGGTCGATGGCGTACATACTGCGGCACTACATGGAGGGACCCGCGGTGGCAGCAGCACCAGTCTGGAGTGTCGACCCGCGCACCGGGAAGCAGCGTGAACAGGTTGCGGTGGAGGCCACAGCCGAAGAGGTCGACGCCGAGGTGAAGGCGGCGCAGGCCGCGCGCGGCGCCCTCGCCGACCGCACGGTCCGCTCCGCGTTCCTGCGCGCCGCCGCCGACGGCCTCCAGGCGGCCAAGGACTGGCTGGTCGAGACCGCCGACGCCGAGACCGCCCTCGGCCCCGTCCGGCTGACCGGCGAACTCGCCCGCACCTGCTACCAGCTGCGGGCCTTCGCGGACATCGTCGACGAGGGCGCCTTCCTCGACGTCATCGTCAACCACCCCGACGACACCGCCACCCCGCCGATCCCGGACCTGCGCCGCTACAAGGTGCCCCTGGGCGTCGTCGCCGTCTACTCGGCGTCCAACTTCCCCTTCGCCTTCTCGGTCGCCGGCGGCGACACCGCCAGCGCGCTGGCCGCCGGCTGCCCGGTTGTCGTCAAGGCCCACCCCGACCACCCGGCCCTGTCCGAACTGGTCGCCAAGGTGCTGCGCCGGGCCGCCGCCGAGCACGGCATCCCCGAGGGCGTGGTCGGCCTGGTCCACGGCTTCGAGGCGGGCATCGAGCTGATCAAGCACCCGCTGGTCGCCGCCGCCGGCTTCACCGGTTCCGTCCGGGGCGGACGCGCCCTCTTCGACGCGGCCGCCGCCCGGCCGGTCCCGATCCCCTTCCACGGTGAGCTGGGCTCGCTCAACCCGGTCGTCGTCACCGAGGCCGCCGCCGCCGAGCGGGCCGACGCCATCGGCGCCGGTCTCGCCGGGTCGATGACCCTCGGCGTCGGCCAGTTCTGCGTCAAACCGGGCCTCGTCCTGGTGCCGTCCGGCGCGGCGGGCGACGGCCTGGTCAAGTCGCTCACCGACGCCGTCAGCGACACCGACGCCGGCGTGCTCCTCGACCACCGCATGCGGGACAACTTCCTCGCCGGCGTCGCCGAGCGCGCCGAACTCCCCGACGTGGAGTCCCCGGTGACCCCCGGCGCCGGCGGCGAGCACACGGTCAGCGCGGGCTTCCTGACGGTACCGGCGAGCAAGCTGGCCGAGGAGGGCGCGTACGACCTGCTCCTCGAGGAGTGCTTCGGGCCGGTCACGGTGGTCGTCCGGTACGACGACGACGGCGAGGCGACGGCTGTCCTGTCCCGGCTGCCCGGCAACCTCACCGCGACGGTTCACCTGTCGGAGGAGGAGGCGGCGGGAGAGGGCCGGGGCGCGGAACTCCTGGCCGAGCTGACGCCGCTGGCGGGACGCGTGCTGGTCAACGGCTGGCCGACGGGGGTGGCGGTCGCCCCCGCCCAGCACCACGGTGGGCCGTACCCGGCCACCACCTCCACCTCGACCTCCGTGGGCGGTACGGCGATCGAGCGGTGGCTGCGGCCGGTCGTCTACCAGAACGCCCCCGAGGCGCTGCTGCCGAAGGAACTGCGGGACGACAATCCGCTGGGGCTGCCCCGGCGGTTCAACGGCGCTCTCGAGCGGTAGCACCCGGCATGGACGTGGAACTTCCCGAACTTCCCTTCGCTCTGCGCACCTACGGCCCCGACGGCAACTGGTCCTACGAGGACGGCGTGCTCACCGGGTGGGCCGGGCCCCGGCAGGACCGGTTCGTGCCGCCCACCGGGGAGGCGCTGGAGCCCGCCTCCGACGCGCCCCGGCTGCTTGGCGCGCCCGAGGGTGACTTCCAGCTGATCGCACGGGTCACCGTCGGGTTCGCCGCCGCGTTCGACGCGGGCGTGCTCTACATCCACGTCGGCGAGCGGGCCTGGGCCAAGCTGTGCCTGGAGTACTCCCCGGACGTGCCCACCGTCTGCACGGTGGTCACCCGGGGACACTCCGACGACGCCAACTCCTTCACCGTGGACGGCAGTTCCGTCTGGCTGCGGATCAGCCGCACCGGCCGGGCCTTCGCCTTCCACGCCTCCCGGGACGGCGAGCGCTGGACCTTCGTCCGGTTCTTCACGCTGGGTGAGGAGAAGGAGACCGACGCCGCGCTCATCGGCTTCATGACCCAGTCGCCGATGGGGGAGGGCTGCGTGGTGACGTACGACCACATCGAGTTCCGGGACGGCTGGCCGGACGACCTGCGGGACGGGAGCTGAGCGGTCCGGAACCGCGGTCGCCCGGGGCACGTCCTCCGCTGCGTGATCGAAGCGCACCGGAACATCGAGTCCCTGGTGATCAGGACCGCCCTGCCCGCGGAGGCCGAGGCCGTCGCCGAGCTGCACGTCCGGGCCAGGTCGACGTACTACCCGGACGGCCTGCCGGAGGACGGTTTCGACTGGGCGGCCCGGTGGCGTGAGGCCATCGGGCGGCCCGACGGCCAGGTGCTGTGCGCCGTGCGGGCCGGGCGCCTGGTGGGCATCGCCTCCTTCCGCACCCCTAAGGACATGCCCGCCGGGGACGTCAAGCTGTTCCAGTTCCACGTCGCCCCGGGCCACTGGCGCACGGGCATCGGCACGGCCCTGCACGCCGCCTGCGTCGAGCAGTGGCAGGCCGACGGCAGGCGGAGCGCGGTCCTCGACGTGCACGTGGACAACGCACGCGCCCAGGCCTTCTACGCCCGCCAGGGCTGGGCACCGGACCCGGAGAACCCGCCCGCCGAGGGCGACCACCACCTGTTCCTGCGGTACGCGGTGCGGCCCGGGGAATGAAATACGCTGCTTGAACGTTCACGCACCAGGGCGGAGAGAGCCTCCACACCGGTACGACCTGGAGAGCCGTGAACATGCGCGTCGAAATCTGGACGGACATCGCTTGTCCCTGGTGCTACGTGGGCAAGGCCCGCTTCGACAAGGCGCTCGCGGCCTTCCCGCACCGCGACCAGGTCGAGGTGGTGCACCGCTCCTTCGAACTGGACCCGGGCCGCGCCAAGGGCGACGTCCAGCCCGTGATCAGCATGCTCACCCGGAAGTACGGCATGAGCGAGGCGCAGGCCGAGGCGGGCGAGGACAACCTGGGCGCGCAGGCCGCCGCCGAGGGGCTGGACTACCGCACCCGGGGCCGTGACCACGGCAACACCTTCGACATGCACCGCCTGCTGCACTTCGCCAAGGAGCAGGGCAGGCAGGACGAGCTGATCCAGATCCTGTACCGGGCGAACTTCGCCGAGGAGCGGTCGCTCTTCACCGAGGGCGACGAGCGGCTGGTCGCGCTGGCCGTCGAGGCCGGACTGGACGCCGACGCCGTCCGCGCGGTGCTCGCCGACCCGGGCGCGTACGCCGACGAGGTCCGCGCCGACGAGCGCGAGGCGGCACAGCTCGGCGCGAACGGTGTGCCCTTCTTCGTCCTCGACCGCAAGTACGGCGTCTCCGGTGCCCAGCCAGCCGAGGTCTTCAGCCAGGCGCTCACGCAGGCGTGGGGCGAGCGGCAGCCGCTGCGGCTCATCGACTCGGGTGACGCCGAGGCGTGCGGTCCCGACGGGTGCGCGGTGCCGCAGCAGGGCTGAAAGCCGCAGCTCAGGGCGTACGTATAAGCGCCGCTTAGCGGACCCACGTAAAAATCCGCAATGGACGGGGACTTCATCGGGCCGCACAGTGGATCCATGGAGACCTCCGAGACCTTCGAGAGCCTCGTCCGCGCCGAATTCGCCCCCAAGAACACCTACCTCAACACCGCGAGCAACAGCCTGCTGCCCGCCCGCACCGTCGCCGCCCTGCACGAGGCGGCGATGATGCGGGCCGAGGGCCGGCCGCTGGGCCCGCTGTACGAGGACGTGGAGGCCTGCCGGGCCGGGTACGCCCGGCTCGCCGGAGTCCCGGCCGACCGGGTGGCGGTGGGTGCCTCCGTCGCCGCGCACTCCGGGGTGATCGCCGCCTCGCTGCCCGCGGGAGCCGAAGTCCTCACGGCCGAGGACGACTTCACCTCGGTGCTGAACCCGTTCCACGTCCGTGGCGACCTCAAGGTCCGCACGGTCCCGCTGGAGCGGATCGCCGAGTCGGTCCGCCCGGACACCGCGCTCGTCGCGGTCAGCGCCGCCCAGTCCGCCGACGGGCGGATCGCCGACCTGGCCGCTCTGCGCGAGGCGGCCCGGGCCCACGGCGCGCGGACCTACGTCGACTTCTCCCAGGCGGCCGGCTGGCTGCCGATGGACGCCGACGCCTACGACTTCTCCGCCTCCGTGTCCTTCAAGTGGCTGCTCGGCCCGCACGGCGCGGCCTTCCTCGTGGTCCCGGAGGACTTCGGCGGGCTGACACCGGTGCTCGCGGGCTGGGTCGCGGGGGAGCGGCCGTGGGACAGCTGCTACGGCCCGGTGGCCGAACTCGCCCACTCCGCACGGCGGTTCGACCTGACCCACGCCCTGTTCACCTGCGCGGGACTGCGCCGCTCCCTCGACCTGATCGAGGAGCTCGGCGTGACCGCCGTCCACGAGCACGACCTGGCGCTCGCCGACCGGTTCCGGGCCGGCCTCGCGGCGCTCGGCCACGAGCCGGTGCCCGCCCCCGACTCGGCGATCGTGTCGGTGCCCGGCCTCGGCGACCGTCAGCCGGAGCTGAGCCGCGCGGGCATCGAGGTCTCCAACCGCGCCGGCAACCTGCGCGCGGCCTTCCACCTCTACAACACCCCCGCGGACGTGGACCGCCTACTGGACGCCCTGGCCCCCTGACACGACCGGGCCGGAGCCCCCCGTCCCACACGAGGCGGCCCCGGCCCGGTGTTCAGGGGGTTACTTCACCGGGGTGAAGTCGCGGGCGCCGATGCTGTGTTTCCCGGGGGCAACCCCCGGACCCCCGGCCGGTCTCGCGGCGCTCGGCCGCGGGTCTGTGGCGCTTCCGCCTGACACGACCGGGCCGGAGTCCCCCGTCCCACACGAGGAGGCCCCGGCCCGGTGTTCAGGGGGTTACTTCACCGGGGTGAAGTCCCGGGCGCCGATGAACTCCGGTCGCCGTACCGGAGCCGCGAAGGGTTCCACCGCCGCGTTCTCCACGCTGTTGAACACGATGAAGACGTTGCTGCGCGGGAACGGCGTGATGTTGTCGCCGGAGCCGTGCATGCAGTTGCAGTCGAACCAGGTCGCCGATCCGGCCGCGCCGGTGAACAGCTTGATGCCGTACTCGCCGGCCAGCTTGGTCAGCGCCTCGTCGGACGGCGTGCCCGCGTCCTGCATCTGAAGCGACTTCTTGTAGTTGTCCTTGGGCGTGGCCCCGGCACAGCCCAGGAACGTCTTGTGCGAGCCCGGCATGATCATGAGCCCGCCGTTGGTGTCGTAGTTCTCGGTCAGCGCGATCGAGACGGACACCGTCCGCATGTTCGGCAGGCCGTCCTCGGCGTGCCAGGTCTCGAAGTCCGAGTGCCAATAGAAGCCGCTGGCACCGAAGCCCGGCTTGACGTTGATCCGGGACTGGTGGACGTAGACGTCCGAGCCGAGGATCTGCCGGGCGCGGCCGACGACCCGCTCGTCCCGCACGAGGTTCGCGAACAGCTCGCTGATCTTGTGCACCTCGAAGACGGAGCGGATCTCCTGGGACTGCGGCTCCACGATCGACCGTTCGTCGGCGCGGATCTCCGGGGCGTTGACCAGCCGGTCCAGTTCCCGCCGGTAGACGGCGGCCTCTTCCGCGGTGATCAGCTGGTCGACGGCGAGGAAGCCGTCACGCTCGAACGACTCGAGGTCGGTCGTCGCGATCGGGCCGGCGGCGCCGGGGGCGCCCCAGAGGACCGGGTCCTGGCGCGGGATCGACACCTCGGTGGCGCCCCGGCTGGGGTAGAGGTCGGTGACGATGGGCGTGGTGGTCGTGGTAGTGGTCATGGTCTGTCACACCTCCTCGGGCTCGGTGAGCAGCGGGTAGACGCCGTTCTCGTCGTGGTCCTCCCGTCCGGTCACGGGCGGGTTGAACACGCAGAGGCAGCGGAAGTCCTCCTTGACGCGCAGCGTGTGCCGCTCGTGGCCGTCGAGGAGGTACATGGTGCCGGGAGTGATCGTGTACGTCTCCCCGGTCTCGTGGTCGGAGAGTTCGGCCTCGCCCTCGACGCAGACGACGGCCTCGATGTGGTTGGCGTACCACATCGACGTCTCCGTACCGGCGTACAGAATCGTTTCGTGCAGGGAGAAGCCGACCTTCTCCTTGGCCAGCACGATGCGCTTGCTCTCCCAGGTGCCGGACGCGGCCTTCACATGCCGGTCGGTGCCTTCGATGTCCTTGAACGAGCGGACGATCACGGTGGTGCACTTCCTCCTTGAGCTGGACCTTTGTCAGGTCGTGGTCAGGCGGTCTCGCGGACGGCGCGGGCGAGGACGCGCAGGCCCTCGTCCAGCTCGTCCGGAGTGATGGTGAGGGCCGGCAGCAGTTTGACGACCTCGCTCTCCGGGCCGGAGGTCTCGATGAGCAGCCCCAGCTCGAAGGCGCGCCGCGCGACCCGCCCGGCGCGGTCCTTGTCGTGGAACTCCAGGCCCCAGACCAGCCCCAGGCCGCGGTACTCCTTGACGTCGGCGAGGTTCTCCTCGGTGATGGAGATCAGCGCCTGCTCGACCTGCTCGCCGCGGGCCCGGGTCTGCTTCTCCATCGCGGCCCCGTCGGTCCAGTACGCCTCCAGGGCGGCGGTGGCGGTGACGAACGCCGGGTTGTTGCCACGGAAGGTGCCGTTGTGCTCGCCCGGCTCCCAGATGTCCAGCTCGGGCCTGAACAGGCACAGCGACATCGGCAGCCCGTAGCCGCTGATGGACTTGGACACGGTGACGATGTCGGGCACGATCCCGGCCTCCTCGAAGGAGAAGAACGCGCCGGTACGGCCGCAGCCCATCTGGATGTCGTCGACGATCAGCAGCATGTCCTGCCGCTCGCACAGCTCCTTGAGCGCCCGCAGCCACTCCGGGCGCGCGACGTTGATGCCGCCCTCGCCCTGAACCGTCTCCACGATCACCGCGGCGGGTTTGTTGAGCCCGGAGCCCTGGTCCTCGAGCAGCCGCTCGAACCACAGAAAGTCCTGGACCTTGCCGTCGAAGTAGTTGTCGAACGGCATCGGCGTGCCGTGCACCAGCGGGATGCCCGCGCCGGCCCGCTTGAAGGCGTTGCCGGTGACGGCGAGGGAGCCGAGGGACATGCCGTGGAAGGCGTTGGTGAAGGACACGATGGCCTCCCGGCCCTTCACCTTCCGCGCCAGCTTCAGCGCGGACTCCACGGCGTTGGTGCCGGTGGGGCCCGGGAACATGACCTTGTACGGCAGGTCACGCGGGCGCAGCACCAGGTTCTGGAAGGACTCCAGGAAGGCACGCTTGGCGCTGGTCGACATGTCGAGGCCGTGTGTGACGCCGTCCCGTTCCAGGTAGTCGATCAACGCCCGTTTCAGGACGGGGTTGTTGTGGCCGTAGTTCAGCGAGCCCGCGCCGGCGAAGAAGTCGAGGTACTGATGGCCGTCCTCGTCGAACATGCGGCTGCCCTGCGCGCGGTCGAAGACGGTGGGCCAGCCACGGCAGTAGCTGCGTACCTCGGACTCCACGGTCTCGAAGACGCTGAGGTCGGGCTGGGTGATGGTCACGACGAATCGCTCCTCGTTGCGTGGGGGGAGGGGAGTGCGTGGGGGTTCTTCAGCGTGGGGGTTCAGAAGGAGAGGGGACCGATGCGGTACAGGACTTCCGGCTCGTGCGGCCCGTCCGGGAACAGCCCCGTGTCGAAGAGCACCTCGCGGGAGAGCTTGGCGCCGTGGCGGTCGGCGTACGAGGTGAACAGGCGCTCCGAGGCGGTGTTGCCCGGGGTGATCGTGGTCTCGACGCAGGTGATCCCGCGCTCGGCGCCGAGGCGCGCGGTCAGCCCGTCGAGCAGCGCGGCCGCGATCCCGCGACCCCGGTGGGCCGCGTCGACCGCCACCTGCCAGACGAGCAGGGTGTGCGGCTGCTCCGGCCGTACGTACCCGGTGAGGAACCCGACCGGTGTCCCGTCGGTGTCGCGCGCCACCGCCGAGGTGGCGGCGAAGTCGCGGCACCACAGCAGGTAGCTGTAGGAGGAGTTCAGGTCGAGGGTTTTGGAGTCTTTGGCGATACGCCAGAGCGCGGCTCCGTCCGCCACCACCGGGTGGTCGATGAGCAGGTCTGCTTGTGCGGCAGTCATGCGGATTGAATTTACCCGTGGAAATTCAAAAATGCATGGCTGAACAGGGTTACTTCGGTGCGGGTCCTGTGTTATCGCGCAGGCGCGGGCAGGTGCACGGCGAGACATCACTAGGTCCCGGTTTGTACGCCTCAAAAGGTGCAAATCGGAAGGCTTGTGTAATGCGTCACAGCCATGTAACCCGCTCGAAAAATCCCTGTGTTTACGCCCTGGAAAAGCGGGCAGAAGCACCGGGGAAAGCTACCCTGAAATAAGAATTAGCAAATCGCCGTGAATTCACGCTCCGGTCACACCGCCAATACACTCGCTACCGCCAGGTGGAGTCCACGGCCTCGCGTGCGCGCCGCGGATCCACGCTCAGCCCCTGCTCGGCCAACGCGGCGCCCACCGCTGCCAAGGACGCCCGCACCGCGTCCGCCGTCGCGTCCGGCCCGTAGTGGTTGACCCGGATCATCTCCCCGGCCAGCGCGCCACCGCCCGCGGCCAGCGGCAGCGCGGGGTCGCTCGCCAGCGTCCGGGCCACCAGCTCCGACGCCACCACGCCCGGCGGCACCCGCAACGTCGTCGCCACCGGTGCCGCGTCCCGCTCCTCGTACACATACGGCTCCAGACCCCCGCCCAGAGCCGCCGCCCCGGCCCGCGTGGCCAGCGCGGCGCGCCGGTGCCGGGCCATCACGGACTCCAGGCCGGCCGCCTCGATCCGCTCCAGACAGGCCTCCAGGGCGAGCATCTCCAGCTGGGCGGGAGCGTGCAGCAGCGTCTTGCGGCCGCCGTCGATCCAGCGCTCCTTCCAGTCGAGCAACGACAGGTACGAACGGCGCGGCGCCCGCGGGTTCGCCGCCATCCGCGCCCAGGCCCGCTCGCTCACCGAGACCGCCGACACACCCGCCGGACCGCCCATCGCCTTCTGCGCCCCGATCACGCACAGGTCCACGCCCCACGCGTCCGGCAGCACCGGCTCGGCACCCACGGAGGCGACCGCGTCCAGATAGAAGAGGGCGCCCTGCTCCCGTACGGCCTCGCCGATCTCCGCGACCGGGTTGGTGTTGCCGGTCGCCGCCTCCGCGTGCACGAGCGACACGAAGTCGATCTCCGGGTGCTCGGCGAAGGCCTCCCGGATCCGCTCGGCCGTGACCGCCGTGTGGAAGGGCACCGCTAGGTCGTACACCGTGGCCCCGCAGTCCCGCAGCCAGTTCCCGAACGTCTGTCCGTACGGACCGGTGATCACGTTCAGCGCGATCGTGCCCGGCCCTGCGGTCGCCCGGATCGCCCCCTCCAGCGGCAGCAGCGCCTCGCCCTGAGTGATCACGACGTCCTGCCGGGTGTCGAGCAGCCGGGCCACCCGGTCCTCGATCGAGGCGAACCGTGCGGCGCTCAGCGGGGGGAGATCGAGGAAGGCGTGGGTCACGGCGGTGCTCTCTTCGCTCACGGGGAACAGATGGAACAGATGAAGCGGGTGAAGCAGGTGAAGCAGGTGAAGCGGATGAAGCAGATGGAGTCGAGCGTAACCGGCCGCGTTCGGCCGTCTCCGACCGGTGACTTCTTAGGTCGGACCGCCTGATGACCATCGGATTGATTTGAGAGACCCAAACCTTTCCTTATAATCGGAACCCACAGTTCCCCCACAGGAGGCCTCCCGTGACCGCACTCTCCGGGCGCCGGACCCGCGTTCTGGCCGCCACCACCGTGACCGTCGGGCTGGTGCTCGTGGCCGCCTGTACCTCCACCGGAAACGGCGGCGGCTCGAAGACCGCCGCCGGCGGAGTCGAGGTCGTCAAGGCGGGGCAGCTCACCACCTGCACCCACCTGCCGTACCCGCCCTTCCAGTCGGAGATCGGCGGCAAGGTCCAGGGCTTCGACGTCTCCCTCGTCGACCTGGTCGCCAAGGACCTCGGCGTGAAGCAGGCCATCGTCGACACGCCCTTCGAGAACTTCAAGACCGGCGCCTTCCTCAACTCCGGCCAGTGCGACCTCGCCGCGGCCGGCATGACCATCACCGCCGAGCGCAAGAAGCACGTCGACTTCTCCGACCCGTACTTCAACGCCACCCAGGCCGTCCTCGTCGACAAGAAGAGCGGCATCACCTCGCTCGCCGACGTCAAGGCCAAGGGCAAGAAGCTCGGTGCCCAGGCGCAGACCACCGGCGAGGACTACGTGAGGAAGCAGGGCTTCGACCCGGTCTCCTTCGAGTCCTCCGACGCGGTCCTCAACGGACTGCGCACCGGCCAGGTCCAGGCCGTCGTCATCGACTACCCCGTCGTCCAGGGCTGGCTGAAGGACAAGGCCAACGCCGGCGCCTTCAAGACGGTCGACAACATCAACACCGGTGAGCAGTACGGCTTCACGGTGAAGAAGGGCAACACCAAGCTCCTCGCCGCCATCAACAAGGCGATCGCCGGCGCCAAGGCCGACGGCACCTACAAGAAGCTGTACGAGAAGTGGATCGGCCCCTACGACGCCGCCGCGGCCTCCCCCTCCGCGTCATGAGTGACGCCACCGACGCGGCCCGCACCGGGGTCCAGCCGAGGAAGAAGGGCCTGACCCGCCGCCAGAAGCGCAAGCTGTCCCGCGGTGTCCAGTACGCCGTCTTCGTCGCCGCCGTGATCGCCTTCGCGGTCACGGCCGACTGGGGACAGCTCCAGAACCAGTTCGCGCAAGCAGACATCGCCCGGCAGATGTTCCCGGACATCATCACGCTGGCGCTGAAGAACACCGTCCTCTACACCGTGTCCGGCTTCGTCGTCGGCCTGGTGCTCGGCATGGTCATCGCGCTGATGCGGCTGTCGTCCGTGGGCCCCTACCGCTGGCTCGCCGGCATCTACATCGAGATCTTCCGCGGTCTGCCCGCCCTGCTGATCTTCATCTTCATCGGCGTGGCCGTGCCGCTGGCCTTCCCCGGCACCGAGATCATCGGCGGCACGTACGGCAAGGTGGCCCTCGCGCTCGGTCTGGTGGCGGCCGCGTACATGGCCGAGACGATCCGTGCCGGCATCCAGGCGGTGCCCAAGGGACAGATGGAAGCGGCCCGTTCGCTGGGCTTCTCGCCCGCCCGGGCCATGGCCTCGATCATCGTCCCGCAGGCCTTCCGGATCATCCTCCCGCCGCTCACCAACGAACTCGTCCTGCTCTTCAAGGACTCCTCGCTGGTGCTGTTCCTCGGCGTCACCCTGGAGGAACGCGAACTGTCCAAGTTCGGCCGCGACCTGGCCAGCGCGACCGCCAACTCCACGCCGATCCTCGTCGCCGGCCTGTGTTACCTGCTGGTCACGATCCCGCTCGGCTTCGTCGTCCGCCGCATGGAGGCCAAGGCCCAGGAGGCCGTCAAGTGAGCACCCCCGAAGTCCTCATCCAGGACCTGCACAAGTCCTTCGGCGACAACGACGTGCTGCGCGGCATCGACCTCGAGGTCCGCCAGGGCGAGGTGGTCTGCGTCATCGGCCCCTCCGGCTCCGGCAAGTCGACCCTGCTGCGCTGCGTCAACCTGCTGGAGGAACCCACCAAGGGCCGGGTCTTCGTCGGCGGCGTCGAGCTGACCGACCCCGATGTGGACATCGACGCCGCCCGCCGCCGCATCGGCATGGTCTTCCAGCAGTTCAACCTCTTCCCGCACCTCACGGTGACCGAGAACCTCACCCTTCCGCAGCGCCGGGTGCTGGGGCGGAACAAGGCGGCGGCCGCGCAGGTGGCCGCCGAGAACCTGCGGCGCGTGGGCCTCGCCGAGAAGGCGGACGCCTACCCCGCCTCCCTCTCCGGCGGCCAGCAGCAGCGCGTCGCCATCGCCCGCGCGCTGGCCATGGGCCCCGCGGTGATGCTCTTCGACGAGCCGACCTCCGCCCTCGACCCCGAACTCGTCGGGGACGTCCTCGCGGTGATGCGCATGCTCGCCGACGAGGGCATGACCATGATCGTCGTCACCCACGAGATGACCTTCGCCCGCGAGGTCGCCGACCGGGTCGTCTTCATGGACGGCGGCGTGATCGTCGAGGACGGCACCCCGGACCAGGTCATCGGCGACCCGAGCCACGACCGCACCCGCCACTTCCTCTCCCGCCTCCTCGACCCGGCGATGGCCGAGGTGGAGGAGGAGACCTCGGACCAGGTGGGCAAGGGCGGCCAGTAGCTCACTAAGGTGCCGTCCATGAGCGAACGCGCGGTGCTGCACGTGAAGGGCCGGATTCTCGTCGGTGCGGACGAGGTCCGGGACGAGCTGTGGGTGGTCGGCGGCCGGATCTCGTACGACCGTCCCGCCGGCGCCCGCGAGGTGACGACCGTCGAGGGCTGGGCGCTGCCCGGCCTGGTCGACGCCCACTGTCATGTCGGCCTCGGCGCGGACGGCCCGGTCGACAAGGACGTGGCCGAGAAGCAGGCGCTGACCGACCGCGAGGCCGGCACCCTGCTGATCCGCGACGCGGGCTCGCCCTCCGACACCCGCTGGATCGACGACCGCGAGGACCTCCCGAAGATCATCCGGGCCGGCCGGCACATCGCCCGCACCCGCCGCTACATCCGGGGCTACGCCCACGAGGTCGAGCCGGACGACCTCGTCGCGTACGTCGCCCAGGAGGCCCGGCGCGGCGACGGCTGGGTCAAGCTGGTCGGCGACTGGATCGACCGCGACCTCGGCGACCTGTCCGCCTGCTGGCCGCGCGAGGCGGTCGAGGCGGCCATCGCCGAGGCCCACCGCCTGGGCGCCCGCGTGACCGCCCACTGCTTCGCCGAGTCCTCCCTGCGCGACCTGGTCGAGGCGGGCATCGACTGCATCGAGCACGCGACGGGCCTGACGGAGGACCTGGTCCCGCTGTTCGCCTCGCGGGGCGTCGCGATCGTCCCCACCCTCGTCAACATCGCCACCTTCCCCCGGCTCGCCGACGGCGGCGAGTCCAAGTACCCGCGCTGGTCCGCCCACATGCGCCGCCTCCACGAGCGCCGCTACGACACCGTGCGCGGCGCCTACGACGCCGGGATCCCGGTCTTCGTCGGCACGGACGCCGGGGGCTCGCTCGCCCATGGCCTGGTCGCCGGCGAGGTCGCGGAACTGGTCACCGCGGGCATCCCGCCGGTCGACGCCCTCTCGGCGACGAGCTGGGGCGCGCGGAAGTGGCTCGGCCGACCCGGCCTGGAGGAGGGCGCACCTGCGGACCTGGTGGTGTACGAGGCGGACCCGCGCGCGGACGTACGGGTACTGGCGTCACCGCGACGGGTGGTGCTGAACGGGCTGGTGGTCGAATAGCCGCCGGACAATTCGTACACGCGCACGGAAAATCCACGATGGAGTGAAGTGACGCGGGATCGCTGACGGTTCACCCTCGGTGCGCGATTCTTGCCGGGTCCCGAGCAGGTCTCGTCTGGGGGTCCACACCTTGAACGGCACCAACTTCCGTATGCCCGCACGCCGTTGGGCCACCGTCGCAACGGCTGCGGCAATCGCCGCCGGTCCCGTCACGCTGGCCGGCGCGGGCTCCGCCCGAGCGACCGGCGCACACGGCCACGCCGGCGCCGTCGTGCTGCGCACCGGGCTCGACGTGTCCCTCGTGGACAAGACCGGGAACGTCCCCCTCGCGGTCTCCCTCAACGAGGTCCAGGCACCGCACACGGCCGGGAAGACCGCCCTGACCGCCCGCCTGGACGGCGTGGAGGGCGGCAAACCCTTCACTGTGCTCGGGGCGGACGTCGCCTCGGCGAAGGCCACGACGACCGCGACCCGCGCCGAAGCCACCGTCCACCTCGCCCACGCCAGGCTCCACGTCCCCGGCCTGCCCCTGCTGTCCCTCGTTGAGCTGGACACCGTCACGGCGAAGGCGACCTGCGAGTCCGGCAGGGCGCCGGTCGCCACCTCCGACGTCCCGGGCGCGGTCACGGTCCTCGGCAAGCGCGTCACCCTCACCGCCGGCGGCCCGACGGACGTCCGCGTGCCCGGGCTCGGCGAAGTCCGCCTGGACCTCTCCCGGCGCAGGACCACCTCCCGCGCCGCAGCCGCCACCGCCCTCCAGCTCAAGGTCTCCGTCAACCCGCTGAAACTGAACGTGGCCGACGTGACAGGCACCGTGACCCTGGCCGCGGCGACCTGCGAGACCCCGGCCACCCCCACACCCCCGGACAAGACCCCGGCCCCTGCCGTCAAGCCCCAGGGCACCCCGGTCAAGACCAAGACCGACCTGGCACAGACGGGCGCAAGCTCCCTGACCCCGTACCTGGCGGCAGGCTCAGCCGTGCTCCTGACAGCGGGCGGGGGAGCGGCGGCGCTGGTGCGGCGGCGAAAGGGCTGAGAGCGGGGGTGTCGGCGCTGGGGCGGCAAGGCCCTTGGCCGGGGCCCGGGGCAGAGCCCCGGATCACCCCAGCGCGGCACCCAGCGCCCGCAGAAACCCGTCCACCGTCCCCCGGTCCCGCACAGCGACCCGCACCCACTCCTCCCCCAGCCCGGGGAACGTGTCCCCCCGCCGCACCGCGTACCCCAGCTCCCGCAACCGCCCCCGCACCACAGCCGCCCCCGGCATCCGCACCAGGACGAACGGTCCCTCCGCAGGGGATGCCACCCGTACGCCCCGCCCGGCGAACGCCGACAGCCCCGTCACCAGATGGGCCCGCTCCGCCGCCACCCGGTGCGCCGCGTGCGCCGCCTCCGCCAGGGCCCGGGGGGCCACGCACGCCTCCGCCGCGGCCAGCGCGGGCGTGGACACCGGCCACAGCGGCTGGGCCCGCTCCAGTTCCGCGATCGTCTCCGGCGCGGCCAGTACATAGCCGATCCGCAGCCCGGCCAGCCCCCACGTCTTGGTAAGGCTGCGCAGCACCACGAGCCCGGGCACATCCGTCCGCCCGGCCAGTGCCTCCCGCTCACCCGGCACCGCGTCCATGAACGCCTCGTCGACCACCAGCACCCGCCCGGGCCGGGCCAGGGAGGCGATCGTCGCGGCCGGGTGCAGCACGGACGTGGGATTCGTCGGGTTGCCGATCACCACCAGGTCGGCGTCCTCCGGCACCGCCGCCGGATCCAGCCGGAAGCCGTCCGCCTCCCGCAGCAGCACCCGGTCCACGGTGTGCCCCGCGTCCCGCAGGGCGGCCTCCGGCTCGGTGAACTGCGGATGCACCACCACCGGCCGGCGCACCTTCAGCGCCCGCGCGAGCAGCACGAACGCCTCCGCCGCCCCCGCCGTCAGCAGCACCCGCTCCACCGGAACCCCATGCCGCCCGGCCACCGCCGCCCGCGCGGCCCGCCCGTCCGGGTAGGCGGCGAGGGAACCCAGGGACCCGGCTATGCGCTCCCGCAGCCACACGGGCGGGGTGTCCGCGCGGACGTTGACGGCGAGGTCGACCAGCGCGGCCCCGTCGTCCCGGACCTCGGCGTCCCCGTGGTGGCGCAGATCGTGCCCGCCCGTGGCGGCGTCCTCAGTGCGCATGGCTGTGTGCTTGCCCCCCGTGATGGTGATGCCCGTGGCCGTGCCCGTGCCCGTCGTCGTCCGGGTGGAAGTGCGGCTGCTGCGGCAGACCCACCTTGTCCTCGAAGCCGGGCAGCGCGATGCGGTACACGCACGAGTCGCAGTTCATCCGCAGGTCGCCCTTGACGGCCTCCTCGTACCGCTCCATCACCAGGTCGAGCAGCTCCGGCTCGGGCCCTATGACGTCCGCCGACCGCACCTCGGTCTCCGGGTGCGCGGCGGCCCAGCCCTCGGTCTGCCGCCGGACCCGGTCGGGCAGGATGCCGGTGAACAGGAAGTAGGGGAGTACGACGATCCGCCGCGCCCCCAGCTTCGCGCACCGGTCGAGACCGCTCGGCACGTCCGGTGCCGCCAGCGACACGAACGCCGTCTCCACACCGGCGTACCCGCGCCCCTCCCACAGCAGCCGGGCGGCCTTGTGCACCTCGGCGTTGGCGTCCGGGTCGGTCGAGCCGCGCCCGACGAGCAGCACGGTCACGTCGGTCCGGTCCTCCGGCCTGCGCGCCGAGGAGCCGAGCGCCTCGTCCAGCCGCCGCTCCAGCACGTTCAGCAGCGCCGGGTGCGGGCCGAGCGGACGGCCGTAGGTGTAGGAGATCCCGGGGTGCCGTTCCTTCTCGCGGGCCAGCGCGGCCGGGATGTCGCCCTTGGCGTGCCCGGCGGACACCAGCATCAGCGGGACGGCGGCGAAACGGCGTACGCCCTGCTCCACCAGCTCGGTCACCGCGTCACCCAGGGGCGGCGGCGACAACTCGATGAAACCGCCCGCGACGGGCAGTTCGGGGTGGCGGCGGCCCAGCTCCCGGACGAAGTCGCGGAACGCCTCGGCTCCGGCGTCGTCCCGGGTGCCATGGCCGGCGATGAGCAGGGCGGGCGGCGGGGTGGTCACGGCTTCTCCTCAGCGGGGACGGGGTGGTACAGCAGGGCGTTGAGCGCGGCGGCGGCGACCGCCGAACCGCCCTTCTCGGACACGTTGCTCACGGCGGGCAGTCCGCTCTCGCGCAACGCGGCCTTGGACTCGGCCGCGCCGACGAAACCGACGGGCAGACCGATGACGAGCGCGGGATCGGCGTCCAGCGTCAGCAGTTCCTCCAGGGCGGTCGGCGCATTGCCGATCACCCAGAGGGCGCCCGGACCGACCTGCTCGTACGCGAGCCGTATCGCTTGCGCCGAGCGGGTCAGCCCCGGCCCGGACCCGGCGTCCCTGAGGCGGCAGACGGTCTCGCGCCGGGTGATGCCGGCCCCGACCATCTCCACGTCCACGACGACCGGCGCCCCGCCGTGCAGAGCGGTGTGCGCCCTCTCCAAGTCGCCCTCGTCCATGACGAGATCGGTGGCGTACTCGAGGTCGGCGGCGGAGTGGATGACCCGCTCCACGACGGCCCGGGTCAGCGGCGGGAAGTGCGAGGTGTCCAAGCGGGCACGCAGTCGCCGGTAGGACTCCACCTCGATCGGATGAACCACACGGTTCACTTGGCGCCCTCCTGCTCATGCGAGCTGTCCTGCCAGCGGTAGCCGCGCGGCGTCACCATGCGGCCCGCGATCTCACGGGTCGCCGTGTTGCCCACCGTGACGACCGTCATCATGTCGACCGTCGCCGGGTCCAGCGCGGCCAGCGTCGTCAGCCGGCCGGCCTCGTCCGGCCGCGAGGCGTTGCGTACGACTCCGACGGGCGTCGTCGGCTCCCGGTGCCCGGCGAGGACGGCGAGCGCCTTGGGCAGCTGCCAGTCGCGGCCCCGGGAACGCGGGTTGTAGAAGGTGACCACGAGGTCTGCCTCGGCCGCCGCCCGCACCCGCCGCTCGATGACCTCCCACGGCGTGTGCAGGTCGGACAGGCTGATCGACACGTGGTCGTGGCCGAGCGGCGCGCCCAGGATCGCCCCGGCCGCGAGCGCCGCCGTCACGCCGGGCACCCCGACCACGTCGATGTCGTCGGATGCCTCGGCGAGCGCCGGGGACGCCATCGCGTACACGCCCGCGTCCCCGCTGCCGATCAGTGCGACCGAGTGGCCCGCGCGGGCCTCGGCGACCGCCGTGCGGGCCCGCTCCTCCTCCGCGCCGAGCCCCGACTCGAGGATCCGGGTGCCGGGCCGCAGCAGGTCGCGGATCTGGTCGACGTACTGGTCGAGCCCGACGAGCACCGAGGCGCGCCGCAGCTCCGCCTCGGCGCGCGGGGTGAGCAGGTCCCGGGCGCCCGGCCCGAGCCCGACCACCGCGAGCCGCCCGCGCCCCGGCCGCCGTACGACGGCACAGGTCGCCATCGCGGGGTTGGCCGCCGACTTGCGCTTGGGAACGAGGAGTTCGCCGCCCCGGACCAGCGCGGCGGCCTCCGCGACGGACGGCGTGCCGACGGCGGCGAGGGGCGCGTCCGACGGGTTGGGCACCTCGACGCCCGCCAGCTCCTCGGCGGAGTACGTCACCAGCGGCACGCCCAGCCGTTCGGCGGCGGCCACGATCCCCGGCTCCGCCGCCTTGGCGTCGACGGTGGCGAGGTGGGCGACGGACTTCGAGGAGAGCCCGGCGTCCCGCAGCGCGGCCTCGATCAGCCCGAGCACCTCGTCGGCCGGCGCGCCCCTGGAGGCCCCGACACCGACGACCAGGGACGGCGGCCGCAGCAGCACCTCGCGCTCGCCCGCCTCGACGTCCCGGTCGGTCAGCCGGACGGTGTACGCCCCCTCCGGCACCGTCGGCAGCGGAGGCAGCGGCCACGCCAACTCCGCCTCCAGAGCGACGGGTTCGCCGTCCAGCAGGGCCCGCGAAACCGTCGCGACGGAGCCCTCCACCGGAAACCCGAGCGTGTCCAGGCCCGGCAGGCCGACGGAGTCCGTCGCGGTGGTCACCACCGGCTCGGCACCCAGCAACCCGCCCACCTCACGGGCGAGTTCGTTGGCCCCGCCGCCGTGCCCGCCCACCAGCGACACGGCGAACCGTCCGCCCTCGTCGACGCACACCACACCCGGGTCCGACAACTTGTCCGCCAGCAGCGGCGCCACGAGCCGCACCACGGCTCCCGTGGCCAGGAAGCACACGAGCTGCTCGCACTCCGCGAACGCGGCCCGCACGGCGTCCCCGACGGGACCCTCGTACACGCGCGTACGGTCCGGCCACGCAGCGGCCACCCGGTCGCGCGCGGCCGTCCCCGCCGCGGTGGCGGAAATGAGGCCGATCACAGAGCAACTCCTTCACGACGGCTGGGGGTTCTGATTCCCCACAGCAGGAAAACGGGATTGGTCGCCGCCAGCCGGGTCACGTCACCCGGCAGCGGCGCGAGCCGGGACGACTGGAGCAGCACGCCTTCGCACTCGAACCCGGCATCGGCGAGCGCGGCCCGGGCCGCCGGGACCCGGTCCAGCGCGGCCATCGCGACGACCACGGCCCGCCGGGCCCGCCGCGCGCACTCACCGACGATGTCGGGCAGCTCGCGCCCCCCGCCGCCGACGAACACGGCGTCGGGATCGTCGAGCCCGGCCAGCGCCTGCGGCGCCGTGCCGTGCACCACGTGCACGTCGACGCCGTGCGCGGCGGCGTTGGCGTGGATCCGCTCCACCCCGTCCGGGGCCTTCTCCACCGCGCTGACGGCGGCACCGAGCCGTGCGCACTCCACGGCGACGGACCCCGACCCGGAGCCCACGTCCCACACCAGCTCGCCGGGGCGTGGCCCGAGCCGGGCCAGGGCCAGCGCCCGCACCTCGAACTTGGTGATCATCGAGTCGCGGTGGGCGAAGTCACCCTCGTCCAGCGCCCACCCGGCGGGAGCCGCGGCGGCCGGGCCCGCGAGCGTCCGTACGGGACCGGGCGTCCGCGACCCGTCCAGGCACAGCACGACGCTCACCGCCGTACCCCAGTCGCGTCCCGCGGCCTCGGCCGGCGTGACCCGCTCGACCCGCTCATCCGCCGAGCCCAGCGCCGAGGCGACGACGAGGACCCGGTCGGAGGCGGTACGGGCGAGCGCGGCACCCAGCTCGGCGGGTCCGGCGCCGGGCCCGGTCAGCACCGCGACCTTGGGATGCGCCCGGCACACGTGCACGGCCGTCCGCGCAGCCCGCCCGTGCGCGCTGACCACCACCGCGTCGTCCCAGGTCAGCCCCAGCCGTGCGAACGCGGCCGCGACCGACGACACCCCCGGCCGCACATCCAGCAACTCGGACCCGAACCGCTCGGCCAGCGCCCGCACGATCCCGAAGAACCCGGGATCGCCCGAGGCCAGCACGACGACGCGCCGGTCCTTGTCGACGTACTCCCGCATCGCGTCCAGGGCGGGCGCCAGCGGGCCGAGCACGATCCGCTCGGCGGTCTCCGGCAGCACCGCGGCGTCCAGGTGCCGCCGCCCGCCCACGACCAGCTCGGCCCCCGCCAGAGCAGCGGCGTCGACCGGCGCCCCGGTTCCCGTGCCGACCACGGTGATCACGTGCTCGCCCCCCGCTCACGCAGGGCCTTGCGGGCCTCGGGGTCGGCCTTGCGGTAGCCGTGGAAGTGACCGGGGTGGTACAGGTGCGAGCGGGTGCCCTCGGCGTCCAGGGCCGGGCCGACCAGGAAGAGGGTGTGCTTCCAGAGCTTGTGCTCCTTGACGGTCTCCTCCAGCGTGCCGACCGTGCACTTCACGACCAGCTCCTCCGGCCAGGTCGCCTGGTACGCGACGACCACCGGAGTGGTGGTCGGGTAGCCGCCCTCCAGCAGCTCCCGCACCAGCTGCCCGCTGCGGGCCGCGGACAGGAAGACCGCCATGGTGGTGCCGTGCTTGGCGAACTCACGCACCTCCTCGCCGGGCGGCATCGGCGTCTTGCCGCCCCCCAGCCGGGTGAGGACCACCGACTGCGCCACCTCGGGAATGGTCAGCTCGCGCTGCGCGAGGGCGGCGACGGCGGAGAAGGCGGAGACGCCGGGCACGACCTCCGTCTCTATCCCGATCCGGGCACACCGGTCGAGCTGCTCCTGCGTGCCGCCCCACAGGGCCGGGTCGCCGGAATGGATCCGGGCCACCTTCAGTCCCTCCCGGCGGGCCCGCTCGTACACGGCGACGACGTCCTCCAGCGACATGGTCGCCGAGTCCAGGATCTCCGCGCCCTCCCGCGCGTGCCCGAGGACCTCCGCCTGGACCAGGCTGGCCGCCCAGATCACCACGTCGGCCTCGGCGATGGCGCGCGCGGCACGGAAGGTCAGCAGGTCGGCGGCGCCGGGACCGGCACCGACGAAGGTCACCTTGCCGGTGGGGGCATCGGCCATGAGAATCTGTCCTCTCCTACAAGTCCTACGAGCAAAAGTCCTGTGAGTGCGGCGGCTACGGCCGTGTGTGCGTGCGCGCGGGTCGATCGGATAGCAAGAGCACATGGCGGTCTTCGTCGCGCTGGGCGCGTTCCTGATGACGCTGGCCGGGGGCTGGACGGCACAACGCGTGACCGACCGCCGCCACCTGGTCCTGGGCCTGGCCGGAGGCCTGATGCTGGGCGTGGTCGGCCTCGACCTGCTCCCGGAGGCGCTGCGCGCGGCCGGCCGCGAGGTGTTCGGCGTACCGGCGGCCCTGCTGCTGTTCGTGGCCGGCTTCCTGGTGGCCCACCTGGTGGAACGGACACTGGCCGCGCGGCAGGCGGCGCACGGCGGCGCCGAGGGACACAACCACCGCGCGCCCGAGGTGGGCCTGGCGGCGGCGTCCGCGATGGTCGGCCACAGCGCCATGGACGGCGTCGCGATCGGCGCGGCCTTCCAGGTGGGCGGCGGCATGGGCACGGCGGTCGCGCTCGCCGTCATCGCCCATGACTTCGCGGACGGCTTCAACACCTTCACCATCACGAGCCTGTACGGCAACGCGCGCCGCAAGGCCGTCGCCATGCTCGTCGCCGACGCCTGCGCGCCCGTACTGGGCGCCGCCTCGACCGCGTTCCTGACCATCCCGGAGGCGTTCCTCGGCGGCTATCTCGGCCTGTTCGGCGGCGCGCTGCTCTACCTCGCCGCCGCCGAGATCCTCCCCGAGGCCCACCACGAGCACCCCGCCCGCTCCACCCTGCTGTGCACGCTGGCCGGAGCGGCGTTCATCTGGCTCGTGGTCGGGCTTTCCGGCTGACAAGTACGCCGCTCTCACAGCTTGCCGCCCCGGCCGCCGTCGCGCCGGGCGGGCGCGATCAGCGTGGAGAGGTACGGCAGCGGCCCGCCGTCCAGTTCGGCGGCCGGCCGTATCGACTCCTCCGCCAGCCCGAGCGCCGACCCCCACACGGCGCCGTCGAGCCGCCCGGTCTCCCGCAGCGCCTCCGCGACCTCCGCCGCCTGCCGCCCGAACTTGTACGCCACGACCGTCCCCGGACCCGCGAGGGCCTCCTTGAGCACGGCCGACCCGGCGGTGACCGGCACCAGCGTCAGCGGCTCGGTGCCCTCGGTGAGCACGGCACCCGAGCGTGCGGCGAGATCCTGCATGGCGGTGATCCCGGGCACGGTCTCCACGACCGTCCCCGGCACCAGCTCCGCGACGGTCTGCGCGAGATAGGTGAAGGTGGAGTACACGTTCGGGTCCCCGATGGTCGCGAACGCCACGGCCCCCCGCTCCCTGAGCAACCCGGCGACCCGCTCACCGGCCGCGTCCCAGGCGCCCTCACGCCGCGCCCGGTCGGTCCGCTCGTTGAGCGCGAACACGACCCGTACGACCTTCTCCTCCGGCACGTAGTGCAACACGGTCGCCTCGGCCCGCCCGCGCTCACCACTGTCCATCACCGGTACGACGACGACATCGGCGGCGCGAAGGGCGTTGACCCCCTTCACGGTCACCAGCTCCGGATCACCGGGGCCCACCCCGACTCCGACCAGCCTGCTGCTCATGACGTCCGGCACCTCTCCACGAACCGACGGGCCACACCGGGCACGGACGCCCAGTGCGTGTGCAGATAACTCGCGTGCACGCCCTGCTGTACGAAACCTTCGACACGCCGCTGAGGGGCGCGTACACCCCAGGCGGGCGCTGCCCCCGCGCCGGGCTCGACGACCGTCCGGTGGAACTCGTGCCCACGCATCCGCGTCCCCGCGCCGGCGAGCACGCTGTCGCTCACGGCGACGGCGTCCCGGTAGCCGAGGGTCAGCCGCTCGCTCATCCGGGCGGAGGCGTCCACCACCCCGCACATGGGCCGCCCGTCGAGCTCACGGCAGAGGTAGAGCAGCCCGGCACACTCGGCGGCCACCGGCGCCCCGGCCTCCGCGAACGCCGCGACGGCCTTGCGCAGGGGTTCGTTGGCGGACAGCTCGGCGGCGTACACCTCCGGGAACCCACCGCCGATGACCAACCCACGGGTACCGTCCGGCAGTCGCTCATCGCGAAGCGGATCAAAAGGCACGACCTCGGCTCCGGCGGCGGTGAGCAGCTCGGCATGCTCGGCATAGGAGAAGGTGAAGGCGGGACCGCCGGCCAGGGCAACGACCACCTTCGAGCGCCGGTCGGCATCACTCAGCCCGTCCGGGGCTTGAGGACGAGGCCGATCAGGCCGATCGGGGGTCCAGGGGGCGGAGCCCCTTGGCGGGGTCGAAGGGGCGGAGCCCCTGGAGGACGGGAAGGGCAGGGGCGGCGGGGGCGCTGCATCCATCAGCGGCTCCGCCGCGGGAGCCAAGGCCTCAGCCGCGTCCCAGCCCGCACACGGCAACGTACCCGCGCCGCGCGCCAGCGCCAGCAACCCCTCGAGATCGCACCCCGCCTCCACCTGCGCCGCCATCGCGGCAACAGCCCCCACCGCCGAAGCCCGCCGCTCGGCGACCGGCACCAGCCCCAGATGCCGCGAGGGCGTATCGACCTGAGCCACCCGCCGCAGCACCCCGAGCACAGGCACCCCGGCCGAATCCAACGCCTCCCGCAAAAGAGCCTCGTGCCGGTCCGAAGCCACCTTGTTCAGGATCACGCCCCCGACCCGCACCTCCGGGTCCCAGGACGCGAACCCGTGCACCAGCGCCGCCACCGACCGCGACTGCGACGACGCGTCCACGACGAGCACCACCGGCGCCCGCAGCAGCTTCGCCACATGGGCGGTGGACGCCAGTTCACCCTCCCCGGCGGCCCCGTCGTACAGCCCCATCACGCCCTCGACGACGGCGATGTCGCACCCGCGCGCCCCGTGCAGGAACAGCGGCCCGACCAGATCGGGCCCGCACAGGTACGCGTCGAGGTTGCGCCCCACACGCCCGGTGGCGAGCGCGTGATACCCGGGGTCGATGTAGTCGGGCCCGACCTTGTGCGGGGAGACGGCGAGCCCCCGCCCGGTCAGCGCCGCCATCAACCCCGTGGCAACGGTGGTCTTGCCGCTGCCCGAGGAGGGCGCGGCGATGACCAGCCGGGGCACGGACGAGGACATCACCACTCGATGCCCCTCTGCCCCTTCTGCCCGACGTCCATGGGGTGCTTGACCTTGGACATGTCGGTGACGAGGTCGGCGAAGTCCACGAGCTTCTCGGGCGCGTTCCGCCCGGTGATCACGACATGCTGGGTGCCGGGCCGGTTCCGCAGCACCTCCACGACCTCGTCGGTGTCGACCCATCCCCAGTGCATGGGGTAGGCGAACTCGTCGAGCACATACAGCTGGTACGTCTCCGCGGCGAGGTCCCGCTTGACCTGCTCCCAGCCCTCCCGGGCCTTCTCCTCGTTGTCCATCTGGTCATCGCGCTGGACCCAGGACCATCCCTCGCCCATCTTGTGCCAGTCGACGCTCCCGCCCTCGCCGGACGCCCCGAGCACGCGCAGCGCGTTCTCCTCGCCGACCTTCCACTTCGCCGACTTGACGAACTGGAACACCCCGATCGGCCATCCCTGGTTCCAGGCGCGCAGCGCCAGCCCGAACGCGGCGGTCGACTTGCCCTTGCCGATGCCTGTGTGGACGACGACCAGCGGCCGGTTGCGCCGCTGCCGGGTCGTCAGTCCGTCGTCCGGTACGGCACTCGGCTGTCCCTGCGGCATTACGCGGCCCTCCTCGAAGTTCCCTGCACATCCCTGACCAGTCCGGCGATCGAGTCCGCCCGCAACTCGTCGAGCGTCACCGCCGTACCCCCGAGTTCTCCCGCGAGCTGCCCGGCCAGCCCCAGCCGGACAGGCCCCGACTCGCAGTCCACGACCACGGAGGCGACCCCGTCGGCCTCGAACAGCCGGGCCGCACGCCCGGCCAGTGCCACCGGCTCCGGGCCACCGGTGGCACGTCCGTCGGTCACCACCACGACCAGCGCCCGTCGCGCCGGATCCCGCAGCCGCTCCACGCGCAGCACGTCGTGTGCCTTCAGCAGCCCGGCGGCGAGTGGCGTCCGTCCGCCGGTGGGCAGCGACTCCAGCCGGGCCGCCGCCGCGTCCACGGACGACGTGGGTGGCAACGCCACCTCGGCGGCCGCCCCCCGGAACGTCACGAGCCCCACCTTGTCCCGCCGCTGGTAGGCGTCGAGCAGCAGCGACAGCACAGCGCCCTTCACGGCACCCATCCGCTGCCGGGCCGCCATGGACCCGGAGGCGTCGACGACGAACAGCACGAGGTTGCCCTCACGCCCCTCGCGTGTCGCCTGCCGCAGATCGTCCCGCCGTACGACGAGACCCGGCCCCGACCGTCCCCGCGCCCGCTGGTGCGGGGCGGCGGCCTGCACGGTCGCCGCCAGGTGCAGCTTGGTGAGCGTGCCCCGCGGGCGCCGGGCCCCGGTGGTCCGCCCGTGCTCGGTCCGCGCCCGCGACCGCCGCCCGGCCGCACCCTCGCCGATGCCGGGGACGCTGAGCACCTTGGCGCGGAAGGGCTCGGAGGCCCGCGCCGGGGCCTGTTCGCCCGCTCCGGCGCCGGACGCCTGGGGCTCCCCGCCCTCACCGGCCTCGGGGCGCGCGCCGGTGTCCCCGCCCTGCGGGTCGCCGTCGCCCTGCGGCGGCTGCCCGCCGCCACCGCCACCGGGGCCGTCGGGGTCCGGGTCCTCGTCGTCCGAGGAGTCGCCGAACTCCTCCAGCGTCTCGTCGAGCTTGCCCTCGTCGAGGCCCGGCGCGTCGAAGGGATTGCGGCGCCTGCGGTGCGGCAGCGCGAGCAGGGCCGCCTGCCGCACGTCCTCCGCGAGCACGTCGGTGCGCCCGGCCCAGGCGGCCAGCGCGGTCGCGGTCCGCGCCATCACGATGTCGGCCCGCATGCCGTCCACCTCGAAGGCCGCGCAGGTCGCCGCGATCTGCCTGAGCGCCCCGTCGCCCAGCCGCACCGACGGCAACAACTCCCGGGCCGCCACGATCCGCGCGCGTACGGCGGCCTCCTCGTCCGCCCAGCGGACGGCGAAGGCGGCGGGATCGTCGTCGTACGCCAGCCGGCGCCGCACGACCTCCACCCGCTGCTCGGGTTCCCGCGAGGCCGCGACCTCCACGGTGAGCCCGAACCGGTCCAGCAACTGCGGCCGCAGCTCGCCCTCTTCGGGGTTCATGGTGCCGACCAGCAGGAACTTCGCGGCGTGCCGTACGGAGACACCCTCGCGTTCGACGTACGACGCGCCCATCGCCGCCGCGTCGAGGAGCAGGTCGACCAGATGGTCGTGGAGGAGGTTGACCTCGTCGACGTAGAGGATCCCGCGGTGCGCGTCCGCGAGGAGCCCCGGCTCGAAGGCCTTCACTCCCTCCGCCAGCGCCCGCTCGATGTCCAGCGCCCCGACCAGCCGGTCCTCGGAGGCACCGACCGGCAGCTCGACCATCCGGGCCGGCCGGGACTCGAACGCCCCCGGTTCGTGCGGCCCGTCCGGGCAGGCGGGGTCGGGGGAGCCGGGGTCACAGGAGAAACGGCACCCGGAGACGACGTCGACCCGAGGCATCAGCGCCGAGAGCGCGCGCACCGCCGTGCTCTTCGCCGTCCCCTTCTCGCCCCGCACCAGGACGCCGCCCACGGCGGGGCTCACCGCGTTGAGGAGCAGGGCCAAGCGCAGATCGTCCTGCCCGACGACGGCAGTGAAGGGAAAGGGCGTGCTCATGCCTGGATCACTCCTTCGAGTGGCTGGTGTCCGAGTCGGCCGCGTGCCGGGCACACGGCTGTCAACGTGTCGCTCGGATCCCCGCCGACGCGGGGGTGGTCCGGGCACTGCCAGATCGACAGCCGTCCGTGCACGTTGCTCCCCGCCACTGCGGGGGTTTCCGGGGAGATCACGCTTCTCCCTCCAGATCGCCCTCGAGCTCGAGGTAGGTCGCCCGGAGCCGGTCCAGGGTCTCCTGGTCCGGCTCTGCCCAAAGGCCTCGGTCCGCGGCTTCCAGCAGGCGCTCGGTGATGCCCCTCAGCGCCCACGGGTTGGACTTGCGCATGAACTCCTGGTTCTCCGGCGAGAAGACGTACTCCGCGCTGAGCTTCTCGTACATCCAGTCGTCGACCACGCCGGCGGTGGCGTCGTAGCCGAAGAGGTAGTCGACGGTCGCCGCCATCTCGAAGGCGCCCTTGTAGCCGTGCCGGCGCATGGCCGCCATCCAGCGCGGGTTGACCACACGGGCGCGGAAGACGCGGTGGGTCTCCTCGCCGAGCGTGCGGGTCTTCACCTGGTCCGGCACGGCCGAGTCGCCGACGTACGCCTCGGGGGAGGCCCCCGTCAGGTGCCGCACCATGGCGACCATGCCGCCGTGGTACTGGAAGTAGTCGTCGGCGTCGACGAGGTCGTGCTCGCGGGTGTCGACGTTCTTCGCGGCGACGGCGATCCGCTTGAACGCCGTCTCCATGTCCCCGCGCGCCGCCCGCCCGTCGAGCCCGCGCCCGTACGCGTAGCCGCCCCACACCGCGTACACCTCGGCGAGGTCCGCGTCCGAGCGCCAGTTCCGCGCGTCGATCAGCGGCAGCAGACCCGCGCCGTACGCCCCCGGCTTGGAGCCGAAGATACGGGCGGTCGCGCGCCGCCGGTCGCCGTGCCGGTCGGTGTCCTCGTCGGCGTGGGCGCGGACGAAGTTGCGGTCGGCGGGCTCGGCCAGCTCGGCCACCGCCCGCACCGCGTCGTCGATCAGCCCGACGACGTGCGGGAACGCGTCCCGGAAGAAGCCGGAGATGCGCACGGTGACGTCGATGCGCGGCCGGCCCAGCTCCGCCAGGGGGACGACCTCGAAGCCCGTCACCCGGCGCGAGGCGTCGTCCCAGACCGGGCGGCAGCCCAGCAGCGCGAGGATCTCGGCGATGTCGTCGCCCTGGGTGCGCATGGCGGATGTGCCCCAGACCGTCAGGCCGACGGACTTCGGGTACTCGCCCGTGTCCTGGAGATAACGCGCGACCAGCGAGTCCGCCAGCGACTGGCCGACCTCCCAACTCAGCCTGGAGGGGATGGCCTTGGGGTCGACGGAGTAGAAGTTGCGGCCGGTCGGCAGGACGTTCACCAGGCCGCGCGTCGGTGAGCCGGACGGGCCCGCCGGGACGTAACCGCCGTCCAGCGCACGGAGGATGTGGCCGATCTCGTCGGTGGTCCTCGCGAGCCGCGGTACGACCTCCGTGCAGGCGAACTCCAGCACGGCGACAGCCTCCGGGAGTTCGGCGCCGAGCACGTCACGCGCCAGACCGGGGACGGTCGTCACGTCCCACGCCCGGGCCTCCAGGTCCTCGGCGATCCGCCGGCACAGCTGCTCCAGCAGGTCGATCGTGTCGGCGGCCGTCCGCGCCGGACCCTCCACCAGGTCCGTCAGCTCCACCGGCACCTTCACCGGGGCGCCTGGCTCGGCCAGCAGGTCCTTCTCCACCAGCCCGAAGTGAGCCGCCAGCGAAGCCCTCAGACCGGGCAGCGCGTTCGCCTGCCCGCCCCACACCTGCGAGGCCCGCAATACGGCGAGCACCAGGTTCACGCGCGGTTCGGCGACCGGGCCGCCGCCCAGGATGTGCAGGCCGTCGCGGATCTGCACATCCTTGATCTCGCAGAGGTAGCCGTCGATGTGCATGACGAACTCGTCGAACTCTTCGTCGTCCGGCTGCTCGGCCACGTGCAGGTCGTGGTGCAGTTCGGCCGCCTTGACCAGGGTCCAGATCTGCGCGCGCACGGTCGGTGCCTTCGCCGGGTCCAGGTCGGAGACCAGCGCGTACTCGTCGAGCAGCTGCTCCAGCTTGGCCAGGTCGCCGTAGGTGTCGGCGCGGGCCATCGGCGGCACCAGGTGGTCGACGACCGTGGCGTGCCCGCGCCGCTTGGCCTGGGTGCCCTCGCCGGGGTCGTTGACGATGAACGGGTAGATCAGCGGGAGGTCGCCGAGGACGGCGTCCGGGGCGCAGCCGCGCGACAGCCCGAGCCCCTTGCCGGGCAGCCACTCCATCGTGCCGTGCTTGCCCATGTGCACGATCGCGTCGGCGCCGAAACTGTTTTCCAGCCACCGGTACGCCGCCATGTAGTGGTGCGATGGCGGCATGTCGGGGTCGTGGTAGATCGCGATCGGGTTCTCGCCGAAGCCGCGCGGCGGCTGGATCATGACGACGGCGTTCCCGAACTGGAGGGAGGCGAGGACGATCTCGTCCCCGTCGACGTAGAGGGAGCCCGGCGGTTCGCCCCACGCCTCCAGCATGGCGTCCCGCAGCTCCGGGTCGAGCTTGTCGAACCACGCCCGGTAGTCGGCCAGCGGTACGCGCGCGGGCGCGGCGGCCAGCTGCTCCTCCGTGAGCCACTCGACGTCGTGCCCGCCGGCCTCGATGAGGCGGTGGATCAGCTCGTCCCCGTTGTCGGGGTACTCGCTGAGCCCGTACCCGGCGTCCCTGAGTGCGTCCAGCACCCGTACCGCCGAGGCCGGGGTGTCCAGGCCCACCGCGTTGCCGACCCGGGAGTGCTTGGTCGGGTAGGCGGTGAAGACCAGCGCGACCTTCTTGTCGGCGTTGGCCTTGTGCCTCAACTGGGCGTGGCGTACGGCGATCCCGGCGACCCGCGCGGCCCGCTCGGGGTCGGCCACGTACACCGGCACCTCGTCGGGGCCCTGCTCCTTGAAGGAGAACGGCACGGTGACGATTCGCCCGTCGAACTCCGGGATCGCGACCTGCATCGCCGCGTCCATGGGGGAGAGGGCGGCGTCGGACTCGTCCCAGGCCGCGTGCGACGAGGTGAGGCACAGGCCCTGGAGCACGGGGATGTTCAGGTCGGCGAGCGCCCCGATGTCCCAGGACTCCTCGTCGCCGCCGGCCGAGGCCTGCGAGGCGTGCGTGCCGCCCGCGGCGAGCACGGTGGCCACCAGGGCGTCCGCGCTGCCGAGGATCTCGTACAGCCCGGCGTCGGCACCGCGCAGCGAACCGCAGTAGACGGGCAGCGCGTTCGCGCCCCGCGCCTCGATCGCGTCGCACAGGGTGTCCACGAAGGCGGTGTTGCCGCTCAGTTCGTGGGCGCGGTAGAAGAGCACGCCGACGGTCGGGCGGCCGTCCTGGAGCGTACGGGAGCCGTGCACGCCGTACTCCGGCATCTTCCGCGGCTCGACGAACCCCTCACCGGTCAGCAGCACCGTGTCGGACAGGAACCGGGCGAGCTCGGTCAGGTTCTCCGGGCCGCCCTCCACGAGGTACCTGAGCGCCTCGGCCACGACACCGGCGGGCACGGACGACTCGGCCATCAACTCGGCGTCGGGCACGGCCTCTCCGCCGAGCAGCACGGTCGGGACGCCCGAGGCCTTCAGGGCGGCGAGCCCGTCCTCCCAGGCGCGCTTGCCGCCGAGCAGCCGTACGACGGCGATGTCGGCGCCCGCGAGGAGGGACGGCAGCTCGGCCTCCACGTCCACCCGGGTCGGGTTGCCGATCCGGTAGGACCCGCCGGAGGCCCGCGCCGCCAGCAGATCGGTGTCGGCGGTCGACAACAACAACACTGTGCTCATGCGGGTGCTCCCGGTGGAATGAAGGGCAGTCCTTGCGGCGCGCCCGACTCGATGAGCCGCCAGAGCGCGTCCGTGTCCGCGTGCTGTTCGATCAGGTCGCCGAGCCGGTCGAGCTGCTCCTCGCGCAGCGCGGCGAACGAGGTGTCGGCGGCGGGCACGAAGCGGCGGCCCGCGGCGGCGGCCACCTCGCGCAGGAAGGCCCGCCGGAAGCCGTCCGACTCCAGCGAGCCGTGCCAGTGCGTGCCCCAGGTCTGGCCGACCCGGCAGCCGTCCAGGAAGGACACGCCCCCCGTCACTTCGGCGACGCCATGGTGGATCTCGTACCCCTCGACGTGCTCGCCGAGGGCTTCCCCGACAGGCCGGGTGAGGGTCTTCTCGCGGGCGAACCGCACGCGGACGGGAAGGACTCCGAGGCCGTGGACCTGGCCGGCGCGCGACTCGACCTCGTCCTCGATGTGCTCACCGAGGATCTGGAAGCCGCCGCAGACGCCGAGGACGGGCCGCTGCTCGGCGGCCCTTCGGACGAGGGCCTCGGCCAGCCCCCGCTCCCGCAGCCACTCCAGCGCCCGGACCGTGCCCCGCGTCCCCGGGATCACCACGAGGTCGGCGTCGGCCAGTTCCTCGGGCCGGTCCACGAACCGCACCACGACACCGGGTTCGGCTGCCAGCGCGTCCACGTCCGTGAAGTTGGACATCAGCGGGATCGCGCACACGGCCACCCGCAGCACATCCTCGCCGACGGGCGGGGCGGTGTTCGACTCGCGGACCGTCCCCCGCAGCGACACACGCAGCCCGTCCTCCTCGTCGATGCCGAGTCCGTGCCGGAAGGGCAGCACGCCGTACGTCCGCCGCCCGGTGAGCCCGTGCAGCATGTCGAGGCCGGGTTCCAGCAGGGAGACGTCGCCGCGGAACTTGTTGACGAGGAAACCCGCGACGAGTTCCTGGTCCTCGGGGGAGAGCAGGGCGACGGTCCCGAAGAAGGAGGCGAAGACGCCCCCACGGTCGATGTCGCCGACGACGAGCACGGGCAGCCGCGCGTTCCTCGCGATCCCCATGTTCACGATGTCGGTCCGCCGCAGATTGATCTCGGCGGGCGAACCGGCCCCCTCACAGATCACCGCGTCATACGTGCCCCGCAACTCGGCGAGACAGTCCAGCACGGTCCCCAGCAGCCGCTGCTGCCGCCCGCCGTGGTACCCGCGCGCGCTCAGCTCGCCCACGGGCTTGCCCAGCAGCACCACCTGACTGCTCTGTTCCCCGCCGGGCTTGAGCAGCACGGGATTCATCAGCGCGGTCGGCTCGACACGGCACGCCTGCGCCTGCATGGCCTGCGCCCGCCCGATCTCCGCGCCTTCCCGCGTCACGAACGAGTTGAGGGACATGTTCTGCGCTTTGAAGGGCGCGACCTTGACCCCCTGCCGCACCAGCCAGCGGCAGATCCCGGCCGTGACGACGCTCTTGCCCGCGTCCGAGGTGGTGCCTGCGACGAGGAGACCCCCGTTCATTTCCCACGTCCCTTCACGACGATGCGCGCGGCGACGCTGACGCCGAGCGCGAGCAGGCCGACGCGCTTCGAGAGCCGTACGGCCCGTTCGATGTCGGGTACGGCGACGGCGCGTCCCTTCTGGTTCAGCACCGGTCGGTGTTCCACCCGTCCGCCGTACGACAGCGTCCCGCCCAGCCGCACGCCGAGCGCGCCCGCGAACGAGGCCTCCACGGGCCCGGCGTTGGGGCTCGGGTGCCGGCCGGCATCGGCCCCCCAGGCCCGTACGGCTCCGCGCGGGTCGCCACCGGCGACGGTCGCCAGTACGGCGGTCAACCGCGCCCCCGGCCAGCCCGCGAGGTCGTCGAGCCGGGCCGAGGCCCATCCGTACCGCCGGTACCTGGGCGACTTGTGCCCGACCATGGCGTCGAGGGTGTTGACGGCCCGGAAGCCCAGCAGCCCGGGCACCCCGGCCACGGCTCCCCACACCAGGGCGCCCACCACCGCGTCGGAGGTGTTCTCGGCCACGGACTCCACGACGGCCCGGGCGATCCCGTCGGCGTCGAGCGCCTGCGGGTCCCTTCCGCACAGGTGCGGCAGCCGCGCCCGGGCAGCCTCGACGTCTCCGGCCTGAAGGGCACGCCCGATGCCACGGGCCTCGCGCGCGAGGGAGGTTCCGCCCACGACGGACCAGGTGGCGGCGGCGGTCAGCGCGACGGAGGCGGCACGGGAGGGGCGTACGGCCGCGGCGGCGACGGCTCCCAGACCGGCGGCACCGCCCACGCACACCGCGGTGTGCAGCGCGCCCCAACCCCGGTGGTCCCGCCACAGCGCCCGCTCCATGGCACCGGCGGCCCGCCCGAACGCGGCCACCGGATGCCCGCGCCGCGGATCACCGAGCAGATGGTCACCGAGGAGGCCGGCGGCGGCGCCGTACGCGAAGACGCGATCGGCACGCATCGGCTCAGCCGGCCGTGGGGTCGGGCAGCGATCCGGTGCTGTACCTCGAACGGCAGGCGAGCATGGCGATATGTCCTCACTCAGGGTGTCCGCGCCCTGGTTCGACGAGACCGGCGGTGGGAGTTCCTGGCTCCCGGGGCTACCTACCCCGGTGACAGTGGCGGGACCGCGCCGGATTCACACCGGCTTCCTCCCTTGCCGCCGTACATGGCCCCGGAAGTCCACCACGGCCCCGGAAGGGCCGTCAACTTGCTGTTGACCTGCACGAGGAGAGTGTGCTGAGGCCCACATCGAAGCCCGGGTGACGGTGGGGCGGCATGCGAAAGGCTCCTCCCCGAAGTCTTCGGGGAGGAGCCGGTGAGGCCTCGGTCAGGCCTTGTTCATGATCAGGTAGATCCCGTAGGCCACCGCTGCCGCGCATCCCGCGAAGCACACGTACGCCCCGGCGACGGCCGACGCCGCCGAGTCGCCCTGGGCGGCGGCGCGTTCGCGTCGTGCCAGGCCCTGGACGCCCAGGGTGAAGAGGGCCACCAGGCCGACGGTGACCGCGAGGCTGACGCCGAAGACGGAGCCGAGGGCTGCCCAGTCGATCTTCATAACAGAGCTGCTTTCTTGGTGCCCGGGTGCCCGGGGTCAGACGGCGGCGGCCGGCGGGGTCGCCGGGTCGGCGGTGGGGACGGCGACGGGCGTCGCGGGGGACGGGATCGTGGCCGTCAGGTCCTCGGCCACGGTGCCCGCCGGGGGCGGGGTCACGGCGGCGATCGCGGTGGTGACCACGCCGGCCGGCTCCTCGGTCTCGTTGACGTTGGTCGCGTCGACCACCTCGCGGCGGGAGAGCTTCCAGATCGCGGCGCTGGAGGCCACGAGGAAGACCGCCACCAGCGCGGTGCCCCAGTCGCCGAGGTCCGTGACCGTCTCGGCGAGCGCGCCGACCAGCGCGGCGGCCGGGAGGGTCAGCGCCCAGGCGACGAACATCCGGGTCGCCGTGGACCAGCGGACCACTCCGCCCTTGCGGCCCAGGCCCGCGCCCATCACGGAGCCGGAGACGACGTGGGTGGTGGAGAGGGAGAAGCCGAGGTGGGAGGAGGCGAGGATGGCGGTCGCGGCGCTCGTCTGGGCCGCGAAGCCCTGCCGCGGCTCCAGTTCGGTCAGGCCCTTGCCCATGGTGCGGATGATGCGCCAGCCGCCGATGTAGGTGCCGAGCGCGATGGCCATGCCGGCGGAGAGGATCACCCAGGTGGGCGGGTTGGAGCCGGGGGCGATGGAGCCGCCGGCGATCAGCGCGAGGGTGATGATGCCCATCGTCTTCTGCGCGTCGTTGGTGCCGTGGGCGAGAGAGACCAGACCGGCCGAGGCGATCTGGCCGGCGCGGTAACCCTTGCGGGTGGCCTCGCCCTCGGCGTTCTTGCCGATGCCGTAGGAGAACCGGGTGGCGAGCATCGCCGCGATGCCCGCGACGACCGGCGCGGCGACCGCCGGGAGCAGCACCTTGGTGACGAGGACGTCACCGTGGACGGCACCGAAGCCCGCGGAGGCGACGGTGGCGCCGATCAGGCCGCCCATGAGGGCGTGCGAGGAACTGGAGGGCAGCCCCACCAGCCAGGTGAGCAGGTTCCAGAGGATCGCGCCGACCAGGGCGGCGAATATGACCTCGGGACGTATGCCGTTCTCGTCGACGAGACCCTTGGAGATCGTGTTGGCGACCTCCACGGAGAGGAAAGCACCCACAAGGTTGAGGACGGCGGACATGGCCACCGCGACCTTGGGCTTGAGCGCACCGGTCGAGATGGTGGTGGCCATCGCGTTGGCGGTGTCGTGGAAACCGTTCGTGAAATCGAACGCGAGTGCGGTTACGACCACAATCGCGAGGATCAGCGAGAAGCTTTCCATTTACCCAGGCATTCTTTCGAGCGTCATTGGCGGGTTGACCGTAGGCAACCTGGGTGAACGGAAGATGAACTGGGGCAGGCATCACGGTGTCGGATCCGGAGATGGCCGTTCCGCTCCGGTTCGGTGGTGCGGAACGACCCTGGGCGGCCCTTGGCTAGTCGTCCCTCGCGAACGACTTCAGCCCGGCCGGGGAGCCGTTGAAGAGATTCTGGTCACCCGGCAGGCTGCCGCTGTTGTCGTACTGCCAGAAGGTCCAGTACGACCACCCGGCCGGCAGGGCGCCGGGGTCCCCGGAGTGGCGGGCGAGCCACAGCGCGTGGTCGGCGAAGGCATGGCTGCGGCCGGTGCAGTCGTTCCACCAGTGGGCGGTGGTGTAGATCACCGGGCGGCGGCCGGTCTCCCGTTTCATCTCGTCGCTGAAGGCCTGGATCCAGTCGACCATCTTCGCCTTGCTCAGGCCGTAGCACCTGTGCCCGTTGTCGTACGGATTGTATTCGATGTCCAGTGCGGGCGGCAGTGTCCAGCCGTCGGCGGTCCAGGAGCCGCCGTGGCGCACGAAGTACGCGGCCTGGGCGGCGCCCGGCGACTCGTCCGGCAGCGCGAAGTGGTACGCCCCGTGGATCAGGCCTGCCTCACGCGAGCCGCTGTACTGCCGGCTGAAGTAGGGGTTGCGGTAGTCGGTGGATTCGGTCGCCTTGATGTAGACGAAGCGGGCGCCCTTGGCCTTCACTTCCGGCCAGTCGACGTTCTTCTGGTGGGACGAGACGTCGTGTCCCTTGGGCAGGCCTGCCGCCGTGGCCGGGGTCCCGGCGAGGGCCGTCCCCCCGACGGCGAGCGCCGTCACGGCCACCACGAGCGGACGGGCGCGGAGACGGGACAGATCCATGATTCCCCCCGGAATGGCGACGTGCGCGACAAAACGTGCAGAGAGTATTGGAAGATCATGTGATGAACGATGATCTCCGGCCAACCATGGACAGAGGGTCATTTATGGCGCTATGCACCCTTTCGGAGGGCTCGATTCCGGCCTAAACTGCGCCGCCGTGACACCGCGTCAGCCGACCCGCTGGCAGGATCACGGCCATGGCTGAAGAGAGCAGGGGCGTGCGTGAGCAGGAGTCACGGGCCTGGGAGGCGCTGGTCGCGACGGCCCGCCGGACCGTGGCCGACGGACTCGTCGTCGGCACCTCCGGCAACGTGTCGGTGCGCGTCGGCGACACCGTGCTGGTCACGCCGTCGGGCGTCCCGTACGACCGGCTGACACCGCACGACGTGACCGGCGTCGACCTCACCGGACGGCAGGTGCTCGGCTCACTGGTGCCGACCAGCGAACTGCCCATGCACCTGGCCGTGTACCGCACCACCGACGCCGCCGCCGTCGGCGCCGTCGTCCATACTCACGCCGTGCACGCCACGGCCGTCTCGACCCTCGTCACCGAACTCCCGGCGGTCCACTACATGTCCTGCGCGCTCGGTGGCCCCGTCCGCGTCGCCCCCTACGCGACCTACGGCACCGAGGAGTTGGCCGAGAACATGCTCCGCGCCCTCGTCGACCGCTCCGGCTGCCTCCTCCAGAACCACGGCACGATCACCTACGGCACCACCCTCGACCAGGCCTACGACCGCACCGCCCAGCTGGAATGGATGTGCCGCCTGTGGCTGACGGCGTCCTCGGTGCCCGGGCTGACGCCGTCCCTGCTGACCCCGGAGCAGCTGGCCGCGGTGGGGGAGAAGCTGCGCGGATACGGCCAGCGGAGGTGAGGGCACCCGCCGGTCCGCGCCCGCCCGGGGATTGAAAAGGGCCTCCCGCTGGAACCCGCAAGGACATGTCACCCCGACACCCGCTCCCGCTGGCCGGTCGGCCGGCCCACCGGGACACTGGACCCGTGCGCACCGTCACAGCGGCGGCCTCGGCCGTCACCGCGCTCCTGGCGGTCGGCGCGGCCGGTGTGGCCGCCGGCCGGATGGCCAGCGACGCCGCGCTCAAGGCGGCCCCCGGCAGACCGCTGCCCACCGAGCCCCGGCTCACCGTGCACGCCATGGCCGAGGGCCGGCTCGCCCTCACCCGCGCCCTGGCCTCCCTGCGCCCCGGCACCTACGGCCTGGCCGGCGACGGCTCGCACGCCGTCGTCGGCCCCGTCCTCGAAGCCGCCGCGCCCTCCGCCGACACCGTCGTACGCCGACTGGAACGCGTCACCCACGGCACACTCGATCCCGGCGACCAGGTTTGGCTCACCCCCAACCTGTACGTCGGCAACCCGGGCGCCGCCCTCGGCCTCGACCACGCCGACATCGACGTGCCCGGCGAACTCGGCGCCCTGCCCGCCTGGTTCGTGCCCGGCGCCCGGGACACCTGGGTGATCGCGGTGCACGGCCTCGGCACCACCCGCGAACACTCCATGAACGTCATGGGGTTCCTGCACGAACTGCGGTTCTCCGTGCTCGCCCTCGCCTACCGCGGCGACCTCGGCGCCCCCCGCCCCCCGGACGGCCTGAACCACCTCGGCGAGACCGAGTGGCGCGACCTCGACGCGGCGATCCGCTACGCCGTCCGCTACGGCGCCCGGCGCGTCGTCCTCTACGGCTGGTCCACCGGCGCCGCCATGGCCCTGCGCGCCGCCGCGCGTTCCACCCTGCGCGACCATGTCTCCGGGCTCGTCCTGGACTCGCCGGTGCTCAACTGGGAGGCCACGCTGCGCGCCCTCGCCGCGGCCCGGGGCGCACCCGACTTCCTGCTGCCGCTCGCCGTGCGGGCCGCGCAGGGCCGCGCCGGCCTCCGTGCCGACCGCCTCGCGATGACCGCCGACCCGGCGCGGCTGAGCGTGCCCACCCTGCTGATCCACGGACCGGACGACGTGGTGGCCCCCTGGGAGTTCTCCCGCCGCCTCGCGGCCGAGCGCGCCGACCGGGTCGCCCTGCACACCGTCCGGGACGCCCCGCACGGGGCGATGTGGAACGCCGACCCGAAGGAGTACGAGGAGACCGTGCGGCGGTTCCTGACGCCGCTGATGTGAGCGCCCGGCAGGGGGTCGACGCCCCGGTTCCAGCCGTTCCGTTCAAGGCCGTACCACTGGCCTGAACACCCCTCCCCGGCTGCCGCCGGAACGTGTCCGTTGGCCCACCCTGTCGCCCGCCGTGACATTCCGTTTGGGTTTTCGGACCGTCAACCGGAAGACTGCACCCGTGACGTCCCGTATCCCGCGCGACTCCAGGCTTCGACTCGTCCGACCGCGACCCCTGGCCGCCGCCCCCCGAGCGATGAACCAGCGGCGCTCGCGCCGCCCCGCACCCCGCCCGCCGGAGGGCACGCCCGCCCCCGCCGAGCTGGCCAGAATGGCGCGGTCCCGCCTGGCCGACGCGGCCCGCTTGGCTCACTGGGCCGACGCCGCCCTCGGCCCCGGCCGCGACGGTGCGACCGCCGACGGCAAGGCCACCCTCTCGGGGACGACCGCCGAACGCGCCGCCGCCGATCTGGGCCTGACCGTGGCTCAGGTCCGCGCCGACTGGGACACCGCCCGCCTCGCCGGGCTCGTCGAGGTCCACGGCGACAGCGCGCGCCCCGGCTGGCGGCTGCGCGCCTGGGACCGGGACGACAGTGCCGTGCTGCGCGGCTGGGTCGCCCTCTTCGACGCCTGGTCGCTCGCCCACCCCGAGCCCGCGGGCCACGAGCCCGCCGCCGTGGCCGAGGTCGTCTCGGCCATGCCCCAGGTGCTCTCCTTCCTACAGCTGTCCGCCGGGCCCGTCCCGGTCGACCAGCTCCTCGACCTGCTCCAGCAGCGCGTCACCGAGCTGCGCACCGAGCGCTGCGAGATCTCCTACGAGCCCGATCCCGAGATCCTGGCCGGTGCCGCCCCCACCGTCGGCATCCCGCCGGCGGAGCCCGCGCCCGACCTCGCGCCGCTGCTCGACTGGGCCCTGCACGCCCTACGCTCCGTCGGCGCCCTCACCGTCGGTGACGGCCAGGCCACGCTCACCCCGCTGGGCAGCTGGGCGGTGTGGGTCAAGCTGGAGCAGATCTGCGTGGCCGCGCAGAGCCCCGCCGGGAACATCGAGCAGGGCGCCGAGGACATGCTGCGCGGCTGCGCCCAGCTGCGCCCCAACGCGGCCCGCGCCGAATACCGCGCCTGGCTCGCCGCCCGGCCCGTCGGCAGCGCCGTCACAGAACTCATCGACGCCGCCCGCGGCGAGGACGCCCTGCTGCGCGGCCTCGCCTTCGAGGCGCTGCGCGTCGTCGGCGCGCCCGCCGAGGCGGACGTGCGCGGCGTCGTCGACGAGTCGACGCTCAGGCCGTACGCCCTGCTGTGGCTCGCCGAGCACGACGGGGCCGACCCGGAGGACGCCCACGAGGTCCTCACCCGTCAGGAGGCCACCTGGCTGTGGGTGGACACCGCCGCCGCCGTCGCCGACCACGGCGAGGCGCCGATGCTCGTACGCCACCTGGAGTCCGCGGTCCAGCTCACCGTCCCCCAGCTGCTGGACGAGGTCCGCGCGGTCGGTCATCCGCGCACCGTGCAGGTCCTGGTCGCCCTCGCCGCCGCCCACCCCGACCCGGCCCTCGCCAAGGCGGTGCGCCGGGCCGCCTTCCAGGTGCACACCGGGGGATAGGGCCTGGCCCCGGGCGGCCGTCAGGCCCCGATCTCGGGGGCGTACGTCCCGAAACTCCAGATGTTGCCCTCGACGTCCCGGGCCATGTAGTCCCGCGAGCCGTACGGCTGGTCGGTCGGGGGCACCAGGATCTCCGCGTCGTGGTCCACGGCGCGCTGGTGGTGGGCGTCGACGTCGTCCACCACGACGTACACCCCCGTCGGACCCGCCTCGCCCATCACCTCCGCGAAGACGCCGTCCCGGCCCTTGGAACCGAGCATCACCCCGCCGTTGCCCTGCACCAGCTCGGCGTGCAGGACCGTGCCGTCCGCACCCTCGTACAGCGACAGTTCGGTGAAGCCGAAGGCCTCCGTGAGCTGTTTGATCGCCGCCTTCGCGTCCGCGTACAGCAGCGTCGGATAGACGCTCGGCCGCGCACCACCCGTACCAGCCATGCCCACCACTCCCTGCGCCGATCCGATGTGCCCGCCTCGCCGCCAGTGTGACACCCACCACCGACAACGCCCCACGACCACGGCAACCGGAGCACATGGCACCGCCTCCGGGAGGGGGGCGGTCATGGAGGCGTGCGACCCGGTCACCGGCGATGCCGGCGGACGGAACGGCCGTCGGTGTCCGGGACGAGCCCGTCGTCCCGGAACGCTGCCGCCGGGCGCCGACCGGCTCCCGGCGCAGGGCGGCACCGGCGTTCCGCGTCCCCTCGCGCGGGGCGTGCTCGCGGTCGTCGCCCGAGCCGCATCACCGCGTTCCGCACGCGCTCCGCCCGGGACGTGCCGTACATCACGTCGCCGTCGGCGACCTGGGCCGTATCGCCCCGCGCCGCGACTCCCCGGCCGGTGACGTCCCGGCCCGGCGGTCCGAACACCCGCACGCAGAAAAAGCGCTTGCCCCGCCCCGTTAGACTTGCCCCATGGCCATTCTCCTCGCGCATTAGACGGCGGGAACGTCCTCAGCCGCCCACCCGCCACCTACCTCCGCTCTGGAGTCTGTCCGTGATCTCCGCCTCCGGTATCGAGCTGCGCGCCGGCGCCCGCATCCTCCTCGAGAACGCCAACTTCCGCGTCGCCAAGGGCGACCGCATCGGCCTGGTCGGCCGCAACGGCGCCGGGAAGACCACCCTCACCAAGTGCCTCGCTGGCGAGGGCATGCCGGCCGCCGGCAACATCGCCCGCTCCGGTGAGGTCGGCTACCTGCCCCAGGACCCCCGCACCGGCGACCTCGATGTCCTCGCCCGCGACCGCATCCTCTCCGCGCGCGGCCTCGACGTACTGCTGCGCAAGATGCGCGACAACGAGCAGCGCATCGCCACCGGCCAGGGCACCACCCGGGAGAAGGCCCTCAAGCAGTACGAGCGCCAGGAGACGGAGTTCCTCACCAAGGGCGGATACGCCGCCGAGGCCGAGGCCGCCACCATCGCCGCCGCGCTCAACCTGCCCGACCGCGTGCTCGGCCAGCCGCTGCACACCCTCTCCGGCGGTCAGCGCCGCCGTATCGAGCTGGCCCGGATCCTGTTCTCCGACGCCGACACGCTGCTGCTCGACGAGCCGACCAACCACCTCGACGCCGACTCGATCACCTGGCTGCGGGACTACCTCAAGACCTACCGCGGCGGCTTCATCGTGATCTCCCACGACGTCGACCTGGTCGAGACGGTCGTCAACAAGGTCTTCTACCTGGATGCGAATCGCTCGACGATCGACATCTACAACATGGGCTGGAAGCTCTACCAGCAGCAGCGCGAGGCCGATGAGAAGCGCCGCAAGCGCGAGCGCGCCAACGCCGAGAAGAAGGCCGCCGCGCTCAACGCGCAGGCCGACAAGATGCGCGCCAAGGCCACCAAGACCGTCGCCGCGCAGAACATGGCCCGCCGCGCGGACAAGCTGCTCTCCGGCCTCGACGCGGTCCGCCAGTCCGACAAGGTCGCCAAGCTCCGCTTCCCGGAGCCCGCGCCCTGCGGCAAGACCCCGCTGATGGCCGAGGGCCTGTCGAAGTCGTACGGCTCGCTGGAGATCTTCACCGACGTCGACCTGGCCATCGACAAGGGCTCCCGGGTCGTCATCCTCGGCCTCAACGGCGCCGGCAAGACCACCCTGCTGCGCCTCCTCGGGGGCGTCGAGCAGCCGGACACCGGCGCGGTCGTCCCCGGCCACGGCCTCAAGCTCGGCTACTACGCCCAGGAGCACGAGACCCTGGACGCCGACCGCACCGTCCTGGAGAACATGCGCTCGGCCGCCCCGGACATGGACCTCGTGGAGGTCCGCAAGGTGCTGGGCTCGTTCCTCTTCTCCGGCGACGACGTCGACAAGCCGGCCGGCGTCCTCTCCGGCGGCGAGAAGACCCGTCTCGCCCTGGCGACCCTGGTGGTGTCCTCGGCGAACGTGCTGCTCCTGGACGAGCCCACCAACAACCTCGACCCGGCCAGCCGCGAGGAGATCCTCGGCGCGCTGCGCACCTACAAGGGCGCCGTGGTCCTCGTCACCCACGACGAGGGCGCCGTCGAGGCGCTCCAGCCGGAGCGGATCATTCTGCTGCCGGACGGCGTCGAGGACCTGTGGGGCTCCGACTACGCGGATCTTGTCGCCCTGGCTTGATCGAATGAATGATCCACTGCGTATGGATCATTCGGCGGATCCGTGATCCATCATCTGTGTGAGATCTCCTCGTATCGAGGTGTGTCCTACATCGATTTCGCGGCCGATCCCTCGGTCACCGAGGGGTCGGCCGCTGCGCGTCTCTGACCTGCTGATTCGCGAGAGAACCCGTTCGGCCGTACGGACGCACACGTCTGGAATCGTCAGTTCCGCTTGTGGGGATGTGCTCCCGTCGTCAAAACCGTGTCTCACGGACCTTGCCGAATGGGTGGCCATCGAGCCCCGGAGGGGTGATCATGAGGAGACCAGAGCGCACTTCCCATGAGGAGGCACGGGTGGCCGAGACTCTGAAGAAGGGCAGCCGGGTAACCGGCGCCGCGCGCGACAAGCTCGCGGCAGACCTGAAGAAAAAGTACGACTCCGGTGCGAGCATCCGGGCGCTGGCCGAGGAGACCGGCCGCTCGTATGGCTTCGTACACCGGATGCTCAGTGAGTCGGGCGTCACGCTCCGTGGGCGTGGCGGAGCGACCAGGGGCAAAAAAGCCGCATCGTCCTGATCCGGGCGGCCCATCGGCTTCGATGGTGGCCACCCGGTCGGTCGGGTGATCGGCCGGGTGGTTACTGTGCAGTCACTTAGCTGACCGCACGCATCGGAGGCGCCCCATGGCTTCGCCCGAGAAGGACCCTGCTGTTCCCCTGCTCGACCAGGACGGCGTACGACTCACCGTCGACGACGCGCTCGCCACGGTGACGCTGACCAACCCGGCCAAGCGCAACGCGCAGAGCCCCGCTCTGTGGCGGGCGTTGGCCGAGGCCGGCCGGCTGCTGCCGGGCTCCGTCCGGGTGGTCGTGCTGCGCGGTGAGGGCAAGTCCTTCTCCGCCGGGCTCGACCGGCAGATGTTCACGCCCGAGGGGATCGAGGGCGAGCCGACCTTCGTCGACCTCGCGCGCCGTGACGACGCCGAGCTCGACGCGACCATCGCCGGCTACCAGGAAGCGTTCACCTGGTGGCGGCGGAACGACATCGTGTCCGTCGCCGCTGTCCAGGGGCACGCCATCGGTGCCGGCTTCCAACTGGCCCTCGCCTGCGATCTGCGCATCGTCGCGCACGATGTGCAGTTCGCCATGCGCGAGACCAGCCTCGGGATCGTGCCCGACCTCACGGGCACGCACCCGCTGGTGGAACTGGTCGGGTACGCCCGGGCGTTGGAGATCTGCGTGACCGGACGGTCCGTGCAGGCCGAGGAGGCGGTGAGTTCGGGGCTGGCCAACATCGCGGTGCCCGTGGAGGAACTCGACGGCACGCTCCGCGACTTCACGGCGGCGCTGCTCGCGGCACCCCGCGACGCGGTCGTGGAGACCAAGGCCCTGCTGCGCGGGGTGGCCGGTCGCGGCTACGACGAACAGCGCGCCGCGGAGCGCCAGGCCCAGGCGCGGCGGCTGAGGGACCTGGCCGGCATCGGCGAGTGAGCCGTACCGGGTCAGTCGACGGCGGTCGCTGGCATGGCCGCGGTCGGGTGACGTCGCAGCGCGTCCCCGACGGCTCGGCCATGTCCGCCGTTCCTCGGTGCGCACGGCCCGGTCCGAGCCGTCGGGCGTGCGCCGCGGAGCGCCAGGCCCAGGCGCGGCGGCTGAGGGACCTGGCCGGCATCGGCGAGTGAGCCGTACGGGGTCAGTCGACGGCCGTCACCAGCACGGCCACGGTCGGGTGATCCCGCAGCGCGTCGCCGACGGCTGCGCGCACCTGCCGGGCCACGTCCAGGGCGCGGTACGCGGCGTCCACCGCCACTTCCACCCGGACGTGGCGGTGCGCGAGCGCGGCCTCGTCCTGGTCCTGCCGTTCCTCGATGCGTACCGCCCGGCCCAGGCCGCCCAGCGCGCCGGTCAGCCGGGTCACGCCGGGCACGGAGAGGGCGGCCGTGGCGGCCCGGTTCTCGTCGGCGTCCGCCGTCTCCCGGGCCGGCACCGGCGGCACCGTAACCGTAACCGTGGCCGGGGCGGGCGGCTCCTCGTCGTCCAGCAGGCCGGTCACCCCGAGGTCCACCTCGGTGACCGCGAGACCGAGCCCCTCCGTCGCGGCCGTCGCCAGGACCAGACGCAGACGGGACGCCGTGTCGGGCAGGGGCATGTCCGCCGTGGCCGCGAAGTCGGCCGTCAGCCGGAGCGGACCCGGCGGCAGCGCACTCGGCGGCAGGGGCACGGCGGGCTCCTCGGTGTACTCCGGCCCGGCGAGCCCGAGCCGCAGCGCGCCCAGGCGCACACCCGTCACTTCCCGCGTCGCGCGCCGCAGCACCTCCGTGGCCGCCCCCTCCGCGATCCACGCGCCGTCACGCGCGCCACCCAGGGGAAGCAGCCTGCCGAGGCCCAGCTGCTGTCGCACCGCACGCGCCCATCGCTCCGCCGTCATTGCTCCAGCCTGCCGCATCCCCGGGGCGGGGCGCCGCAAGCACACTTACCGTGGTCGAAGGAGGACGACCGAAGAGGACGTACGGCCATGACCGAGATGACGAATCAGGACCGGACGGCGGATCCCACGGGTGCCAAGGACGTGCCCGGGACGACGGGGGCCCGCGGGGCACAGCCGACACGGCGTGGGGGCGGGGATCCCGCGACCCGGGGACGGACCACCATCGCCGACGGGGTCGTGGAGAAGATCGCGGCGCTGGCCGCGCGGGACGTGGTCGGAGTGCACGCACTCGGCAGCGGACTCGCACGGACCTTCGGCGCCGTACGCGACCGGGTGCCCGGCGGCACGAAATCGGTGACCCGGGGAGTGAAGGCCGAGGTCGGCGAGGTGCAGACCGCGCTCGACCTGGAGATCGTCGTGGACTACGGCGTGGCGATCGCCGATGTCGCCCATGCCGTGCGGGAGAACGTGATCACGGCGGTGGAGCGGATGACCGGACTACAGGTCGTGGAGGTCAACGTCGCGGTGAGCGATGTCAAGCTTCCGGAGGAGGAGGAAGAGGAGCCGGAGCCCCGGATCCAGTGACGCCCGACGGCCCGGACAACGCACGGCTGAGGAGCTGAGGAGCACAGCATGAGCATGGCCGTGGTCGGCATGATCGCCGGGATGGCGCTGGGCTTCGCCGGGTACTTCGGCGGATTCGGTGCCTTCCTGCTGGTCGCTGCCCTGGGCGCCGTCGGGTTCGTCGTCGGCCGGTTCCTCGAGGGGGACCTGGAGCTGGGCGACTTTCTCCGCACCCGGGACGACCGGCGCGACCGGCGGCGGTGACGTCCGTGAGCGGCGGGGTCGGTGATGCGCACGGTCCCGTGACCGTCGTGGCGCCCGGCGAGCGCGGCGCCCTGCGGATCGCCGACGGGGTCGTCGCGAAGATCGCGGCGCAGGCGGCACGCGAGGCGCTCGGCCCGCTGCCCGGGCAGGCGGAACCGCCGTGCGCCACCGTCGTCGTCCACCACGACGCCGTCCGCGTCCGTGTCCACCTGGAACTCGACTATCCGGCCGACATCCCCGCCCGCTGCCGCGCGGTGCGTCGCCGGGTCACCGAGCGGGTAACCGCGTTGGCGGGAACGGAGGTGCCGGAGGTCGCCGTCCAGGTGGAACGGCTGCATCTGACGCATCCGCAGGGGACGGCACAGGGGAGGACGCGATGAGTGAACCCCGGGGAACCGAGAGCACCACCCAGCCGCTGCCGGTCGTCATGGAGAAGGCGGAGCAGCCGTCCCCAACGGTGGTGGAGCCCCCGCCGGTGGCGGACGGCGGCAGGGACGGCCGCTTCTGGTCGGCCCGCCGCGTCCCGGCGGGCATCGTGGCCGTACTGCTCCTGCTCGGCGCGGGCACCTTCCTCTACGACATCGCCGCCGTCCGCGCCCACCGGCCCGCCATGAGCTGGCGCCGCGGCCTGGCCCGGCAGCTCGCCGAACGACAGCTCGACGACAGCTGGGTGCTGGCCGGCGCGGGCGTCGCACTGGCCCTCGGCCTCTGGCTGCTCGTGCTCGCGGCCACGCCCGGCCTGCGGCACCTCCTGCCGATGCGGCGCCAGCACCCCGACGTCCGCGCCGGACTGGAGCGCGCGGCGGCCGCCCTGGTGCTGCGCGACCGGGCCATGGAGATCTCGGGCGTGCGGTCGGTCCGGGTGCGGATGGGCCGCAGGAAGGCCGCCGTCCGCGCGGTCTCGCACTTCCGTGAACTCGACGATGTACGCGCCGACCTGGACACCGCCCTCACCGCGGCCGTACAGGGCCTGGGCCTGACCCGGCCGCCCGCGCTGTCGGTGCACGTCAGCCGCCCGGGACGGAAGGGGTGACCGCGGTGCTCAGGGTCGTCAACCGCACGCTCGTCGGACTGGCCGGGCTGCTGCTGGCCGCCCTCGGCGGCTCGGTGCTGGCCGTCGGCCTGGGCGTCCGGCCGCCCTCCTGGTGGATCCACGACGGCCGGCACGACGTCCTGCTCAGCGACGCCGAGCGGACGCGCTGGCGGGACGCCGGCTGGTGGTGGCCGACCGTCCTCGCCGCGCTCGCCCTCCTGGTCCTGCTCGCCCTGTGGTGGCTGACGGCGGTACTGCGCCGCCGCCGGCTCACCGAGGTGCGCGTCGACACCGGCGACGCCAAGGGCGCGCTGCTGCGCGGCCGGGCTCTGGAAGGCGTCCTGGCCGCCGACGCGGCCCGCCAGGAGGGCGTGGCCCACACCCGTCTTCTGCTGACCGGCCGCCGTACGACACCCCGGGCACGGATGTGGCTTCAACTGGAGCCGGACGTGGACCCCGGTACGGTCCTGCACGACCTGACGGCCCAGGCACTGACGCACGCACGCGAGTCGGCGGGGCTGGCGAAGCTCCCGGCGGAGGTACGCCTACGGGCGGTCAAGCACAGGGCCGAAAGGGTGGCGTGAGAGAGGGTGGCTCGAGCCCCTCAGAAACCGTGCCGCATCCCGCCGTCGACAGGCACCATGATCCCCGTCAGGTAGGACGCGGCCGGAGACAGCAAGAACGCGGCCACCCGCCCGAACTCCTCGGGCGTCCCGTACCGCCGCAACGGAATCCGGGACTCATTCGCCGCCCGAGTAGCCTCCGGGTCCGCCGACAACCCGTCCAGCTCGCGCACGCGATCCGTGTCGATGCGCGATGGGAGCAGCCCCAGCACCCGGATCCCGAGCGGCCCCAGCTCGTCCGCGATGGATTTGGCGAACCCGGCGAGTCCGGGCCGCAGCCCGTTGGAGATGGTCAGTCCCGGAATCGGCTCGTACACCGAGGCGGACAGCACGAACCCGATGACCCCGCCCGGCTCCAGCTCCGCGGCCGCCGCGCGAGCCAGCCGTACCGCACCCATGAACACCGACTCGAACGCGCCCCGCCACTGCTCGTCCGTGTTGTCGGCGACGAACCCCGGTGGCGGCCCGCCGACGCTGATCAGGACGCCGTCGAAGCCGCCGAAGCGCTCGCGGGCGGCCGCGATGAGCCGCTCGGCGCCCTGCGGGTCGGCGTTGTCGACGGCGACACCGGCCGCGTTCGGGCCCAGCTCGGCCGCCGCGTCGGCGACGCGCTGCTCGTCCCGCCCCGTGATGACCACCTTCGCCCCGTCGGCGACGAGCTCGCGCGCGGCGGCGTTGCCCAGCCCGCGCGTGGCTCCGGTGACGACGTACACCCGGTCCCTCAGTCCAAGATCCATGGCCCCTATCCTGCCTCGTCGCTCCCGAACAGGGCGAGGGCGGTGTTCACCAGGCCGATATGGCTGAACGCCTGCGGGAAGTTGCCCAGCTGGCAGCCGGCCACCGGGTCGTACTCCTCGGACAGCAGCCCCACGTCGTTGGTGATGCCCACGAGCCGTTCGAACAGCTCCCGGGCCTCCTTCGTCCGGCCCGTCAGATGCAGGGCGTCCGCGAGCCAGAAGGAGCACGCCAGGAAGACGCCCTCCCCGCCGGGCATCCCGTCGACGGACGTCTCGTCGGCGTCGTGGTCGGTGTCGCAGTCGGTGTCGTACCGGCGCACGAAGCCGCCCTGCCCGAGTCCGGCGCGGATGGCGTCGATCGTGCCGATCACCCGCGGGTCGTCGGGCGGCAGGAAGCCGACGCGCGGGATGAGCAGCACGGCCGCGTCGAGTTCACGCGAGCCGTAATACTGCGTGAAGGTCCTCCGCTCGGGGTCGTAGCCCTTCTCGCACACCTCCCGGTGCACCTCGTCGCGCAGCGCGCGCCAGCCGTCGAGGTCGCCGGGCAGCTCGGGGTTGTCCTCCAGCGTGCGCACGGCACGGTCGGCGGCCACCCACACCATCACCTTGGAGTGCACGAACTGCCGCCGTCCGCCGCGCACCTCCCACAGGCCCTCGTCCGGCTGCCGCCACGCCGAGCGCAGGAACTCCAGCAGTGCGCCCTGGAGCGACCACATGTGCGGCTTGGGAGGCATGCCCGCGCGCCGGGCCAGCGACAGCGAGTCCATGACCTCTCCGTACACGTCGAGCTGTAGCTGCCGCACGGCGTCGTTGCCGATCCGTACGGGCGCCGAACCCGCGAATCCGGGCAGCCAGGGCAGCTCGAACTCGGGCAGCCGGCGCTCGCCCGCGAGGCCGTACATGATCTGGAGATCCGCCGGGTCGCCCGCGACCGCGCGCACCAGCCAGTCGCGCCAGGCCTCCGCCTCCTTGCGGTAGCCCGCGGCCAGCAGGGCGCCGAGGGTGAGGGTGGAGTCGCGCAGCCAGCAGTAGCGGTAGTCCCAGTTGCGTACGCCACCCAGTTCCTCGGGGAGTGAGGTGGTGGCCGCGGCGACGATGCCGCCGGTCGGCGCGTAGGTGAGGGCCTTGAGGGTGATCAGGGAGCGGACCACCGCGTCCCGGTGCGGCCCCTGGTAGCGGCAGCGGGACGCCCAGCGCCGCCAGTCCGCGACGCTGTGCCGCAGGGAGACGAACGGGTCGACGAGCGGGGGGCGCGGCTGGTGCGAGGGATGCCAGGTGAGTACGAACGCGACCCGCTCGCCCGCCGCCAGGGTGAACTCCGAGTAGGTGCCGAAGTCCTCGCCCCAGGTGCGCACCGCCGGTTCGCTGCGCAGCCACACGGAGTCGGGCCCCGCGACGGCGACCCGGTGGCCCCCGGACCGGCGCATCCACGGCACGATCGAGCCGTAGTCGAAGCGCAGGCGCAGGGTGCTGCGCACGGTGACCCGGCCGGAGAGACCCTCGACGACGCGTACGACGTCGGGTGCGCGGTCGCGCTGCGGCATCAGGTCCGTGACCCGGACCGATCCCTGAGGGGTGTCCCACTCGGTGTCGAGGACGAGGGTGTCGTGGCGGTAGGCGCGGCGGGTGCAGGGGCCGGCCCCCTTGGGGGCGATCCTCCAGTGACCGTGCTCCTCGTCGCCCAGGAGCCGCGCGAAGCAGGCGGCGGAGTCGAAGCGGGGCAGGCACAGCCAGTCGATGGAGCCGTCCCTGCCGACCAGGGCCGCGGTCTGCTCGTCGCCGATGAGGGCGTAGTCCTCGATGCGCGGATGCACGGGTTTCCGGATTCCCGGTGTGCCGCGGCCACAATCAGCCGGCTGGTCCGGGAAGGTGCCCGCGCGTGGCGGTGGGTCCCACCCCTGACGCGCCGCTCACGGTGTTCACACCGCGGCGGTCGCGGGCTCCTCGCTCGGTTGTGCGGCCGCCTCGGCCCGGGACCGGTCCTCGCGGCGGACCAGGACGAACCAGCCGTACGGGACGCCCGCGGCGAACAGCCACCACTGGATCATGTACGCGTAGTTCAGCGGGGCGTCTTCACTGCCGGGGTCGGAGAGCAGCTCGGGGGTGTCGCCCTTGGGCTCCGGAGCGGTCTGCTGGATGTAGCCGCCGAGCACCTGGGCGTTCAGCCGCCGGGCCTGCTCCGCGCTGTTGATCAGCATGATCTGCCGGTCCGGCAGCCCCTTGATCTCCTTGATGCCGCTGGCCGCCGTCGTCTCGTCGGCCATCAGCCGCCCGGTGACGGTGGTCCGGCCGCCGGGCGGCGCGGGGATCTTGGGGAAGGCGGTCTGCGTGCCGTTCGCCGGGATCCAGCCGCGGTTGACCAGCAGCACCTTGCCGTCCGTCAGCACGAACGGCGTCAGGACGTGGAAACCGACCTCGTCGTCGGCGTTGACACGGCGCCGGACGACCACTTCCCGCGCGGTGTCGAAGGTGCCGGTCGCGGTGACCCTGCGGTACTTCTCGGTGCGGGTGACGGCGTGTCCCGGGGAGCTCAGCCGCTCCACGGGCACCGGCTTGGCCGCCAGTGCCTCGGCGACCAGCTGGTTGCGGGCGCTGCGCATCTCGTACCGGTGCTTCTGCCAGATGCCCAGCCAGATCATGGTGGGGATCAGCAGCAGGGCCACCAGGGTGAGGATCACCCACTGGCGGGTCAGCAGAAAGCGGTAGCGGTGCACCCCACGACGGTACAACTCGGTCGTGGGGCGCAATCGGGCGGGTACCGGCTCACAGCTTGTCCACGACGCCCACCTTGCCCTCGGAGCGCGCGCAGTGGGCGCCGCAGTACCAGTGGCCCTCGACCTCGACGCCCTGGCCGATGATCTGCACCCGGCAGTGTTCGCAGATAGGGGCCATGCGGTGGATCGCGCAGGAGAAGCAGTCGAAGACGTGCACCGCGCCCTGGGCGTGCACCTCGAAGGTCATGCCGTAGTCATTGCCGCAAACTTCACATCTCGCCATGCGCCACAGAGTGAGCCGTCGCCGCCGCCCGGGCGAGCGGCCGCCGGGCGAGTCGCACGGCAATCACCCATCCGTACGGTCGTTCCTCCATACGGTCGTCCGTCCGCATGGTCATTCCTCTGTGCGGTCGTTCCTCCGTGCTGTCGTTCGTCCGTACCGTCATTCGCCCGACGCGGGCTCCACATCCGCGAGGAGCTGCCCGAACGCCGCCTCGTCCACCACCGGCGTCCCGTACTGCCGCGCCTTGACCGCCTTCGAGGTGCCCGAGTCCGGATCGTTGGTCACCAGGAGGCTGGTCAGCCGGGACAGGCTGGTCGCGACATGCAGCCCCGCCTCGGTCGCCCGGTCCTCCAGCAGCTCACGCTCGACCGAGGTGTCCCCGGAGAACGCGATCCGCATGCCCTGCTTGAGGCGTTTGCCCTCTTCGTACCGGCCCGGGTTGGGATAGGGGCACGCGGGCCGCTTGCGTGCCGGACGCCAGGTGCCGGGCCGGTATCCGCCGTAGCCCCCGCCGCCGGCCTGGCGGCCGATCCGGGGCGCGGGCCGGTCCTGCCACTCCGTCAGCGGCCGGCACTCCAGCAGCGGCAACCGCACCCCGCCCTCCGCCGCGGCCCGCAGACTGGGCCGGAACGCCTCCGCGAGCACGCGCGCGTCGTCCAGCGCGTGGTGCGCGTGCCGCTGCACGACGCCGAAGTGGGCCGCCAGCGACTCCAGCTTGTGGTTGGGCAGCGGCAGACCAAGTTCCTTCGAGAGCGCGATCGTGCACAGCCGCTGCCGCACCGGGGCCTCGCGCTCCGCGCGCGCGTACTCCCGGGCGATCATCTGCCAGTCGAAGACGGCGTTGTGCGCGACCAGCACCCGGCCCGCGAGCCGGGCGGTGAACTCCTCGGCGATGTCCGCGAACAGCGGCGCGCCCTCGAGTACCTCGCTCGTCAGACCGTGGATCCACACCGGGCCCGGGTCCCGCTCCGGATTGACCAGCGTGTACCAGTGGTCCTCGACCTCACCGCGCGCGTCCAGCCGGTAGACGGCCGCGGAGATTATCCGGTCGTCCCGGGCCAGGCCCGTGGTCTCCACGTCAACGACCGCGTATCCCTGGGGATACGCGGCCGGCCACCGGGTGGGGGAGGACGCTGCGGTCGTTCGGTCTTCGAGCATGGTCACTGAGGATACGGGCCGCGACTGACAGTCCTCTCCCGGAGGTTCGGGTCCGTCACCGCACATGTCCATTCCCTGCGCGTGGCTATGGACACCTTCACCACACGGTGCGACCGTGCTGCCGCCCGACGGTTGACGGCCCATGGAAGGGCGGTACGGCGTATGGCACGCGTACGGTACGGCGCACGGACCGAGGCGGAGGTCACGGCCGCGCGCACCGCGAGCGCGAAGCTCCCCGACATCTGGTCCACCGGCGTGGTGGCCCTCTGGGAGACCGATCCGGACGCGGTGGCGGTGGTGCTGCCGCCCCCGCTCAAACCGACCGGGCGCCCCCTGGTCCGGGTCAGCATCAGCAAGGTCGACCTGCCCGGATATCCGCTCGGCGCGGGCTCGTTCGCGGTCGCCGCCGCGCACGGCGAAACCGAGGGCTGGTATCCGCTGGTGATGCCGATGACCCACGAGCGCGCCCTCACCGGCGGCCGGGAGGTCTTCGGAGAGCCCAAGAAGCTCGGCGAGGTGACCGTCGAGCGCGACGGCCCGGTGGTGCGCGCGTCGCTGGCCCGGCACGGCATCGCCTTCGTCGAGGTGTGCGGCGCGGTGAGCGGTGACCTGCCCCTGCCCGGGCCGTCGCGGAAGACCGACTTCTACTTCAAGTTCCTTCCCGCGGTGGACGGTTCCGGCTTCGACGGCGACCCGCTGCTGGTGCACTGCGTGCGCCACGAGAAGGTGAGTGGGCTGGAGGCGGTCACCGGGGACGTGGTGCTGCGCGAGTCCGTGTACGACCCCGTCGCCGACCTGCCGGTCCTGCGTCTCGTCGAGATCACCCTCGGCCGGAAGACCAGCGACCAGCGCGGCCGGGTCGCCGAACGGGTCGATCCGCAGGCGCTGTTGCCGTACGTCCACCAGCGGTACGACGATCCGCGCCAGGTCCTGGACGCGCCGCCCGAGACTCCCGAGGGGAGCCTCTGATGGAGCTGAGGGAGGGACAGGTCGCCGTCGTCACCGGCGCCGCCAGCGGCATCGGCCTCGCCATGGCCCGGCGGTTCGCGGCCGAGGGCCTGAAGGTGGTCCTCGCCGACGTCGAGGCGGCCGCCCTGGACAAGGCCGCCGACGACCTGCGCGCGGACGGCGCGGACGTGCACGCCCGCGTGGTCGACGTCGGAGTCCGCGAACAGCTCCTGGAGCTGGCCGAGTCGGTGTACGAGACGTACGGCGCCGTGCACGTCCTGTGCAACAACGCCGGGGTCGGCTCGGGCGCCGAGGGCCGCATGTGGGAGCACGACCCGAACGACTGGAAGTGGGCGTTCTCCGTCAATGTGTGGGGCGTCTTCCACGGCGTCCAGGCATTCGTGCCCCGGATGATCAAGTCGGGTCAACCCGGTCATGTCGTCAACACGTCCTCCGGCGACGGCGGCATCGCCCCGCTGCCCACCGCCTCCGTGTACGCCGTCACCAAGGCGGCCGTCGTCACGCTGACCGAGTCCCTGTACGCCCACCTGAAGGCGGAACACGCGCGCGTGGGCGCATCGGTGCTCTTCCCCGGCCCGCACATGCTGCGCACCGGCCTGTGGGAGTCGCACCGCAACCGACCCGAGCGGTACGCGAAAGAGAGGCCGCGGAGGACCCCGTACCGCAGCCTCGACCAGTGGGAGGCGGCGATGCGCGCGGCGGGCAAGGATGTCCGCTTCACGCCCGTCGAGGAGGTCGCCGGCCTCGTCGTGGACGGCATCCGCGCCGACCGCTTCTGGCTGCTGCCGCCGAGCGAGCACAGTGACGCGCAGATCCGGGCTCGGGCCACGTCGATGCTCGACCGCACGAACCCGGCGTACCTCGAACCATTCATCCTCGACTGAATCGCTGCCGCGCTCCTCGGCCGACGGCGAGACCGTGGTCGGCCGGAGGCCGGGGGGTTGTCCCCCCGGGAGATGCAGCATCCTGGACTAGGAGGCCGGCGTGACCGACCAGGACACGATGACCGATCACGAGCCCTACCTGATCATCTCCTCCGACTGCCACGCCGGGCTGCCCACCGAGGAGTACCGGCCCTACCTGGAGGCCCGGTTCCACCGGGACTTCGACGAGTTCCTCGCCGGCCGCGACCGGCGCCGCGAGGAGATGACGCGGCTCGGCATCCGCAACGAGGCCTTCGCGGACAAGTGGTTCCAGGACAACGAGGAAGGCCTGCGCGGCGGCTGGGACACCGCCCAGCGACTGAAGGAGCTCGACGGCGACGGGGTGGCCGCCGAGGTGGTCTTCCCGGACGCCGACGCCGTGGACAGCCGTACGGCCGCTCCCTTCGGCGTGGGCCTAGGCCTGTCCGGCGACCAGGACCCCGAACTGGGCATGGCGGGCGCGCGGGCGCACAACCGCTGGCTGGCCGACTTCGTCTCCGAGCACCCCGAACGGCACTGCGGGGTGGCCCTGCTGCCCGTCACGGCCCCGGCCGAGCGGGTGGTCGCCGAGGTCCACCGCGCCAAGGAGTCCGGTCTCGACGCCCTGATGATCCCGTCCATGTGGGTCGACAAGGAGCCGTACCACGACCGCCGTTACGACCCCGTATGGGCGGCGGCCGCCGAGTGCGGGATGCCGCTGCTGACGCACTCCGGAGCGGCTCCGCGGCACGAGTACGGCGACCACCTCGGGATCTACGTCTCCGAGGTCACCTGGTGGCCCGCCCGGCCGCTGTGGTTCCTCCTCTGGTCCGGGGTCTTCGAACGCCATCCCGGGCTGAGGTTCGGGGTGGCGGAGTCGGGCTGCTGGTGGCTGCCGAACCTGCTGTGGTTCATGGACCGCCTCTACCTGGGCGCGCACGGCGGCAAGAAGCTCTCCCCCTTCCAGGAGCTGGGGCGTCCCCCGCACGAGTACCTCGACCGGCAGGTGTTCGTCTGCGCCACCAACACCAAGCGCCGCGAACTGGCCCAGCGTTACGAGATCGGCGTGGACAACATCCTGTGGGGCAGCGACTTCCCGCACCCCGAGGGCACCTGGCCCGACACGCGCGCGTGGCTGCGCCGCACCTTCCACGACATCCCGGTGACCGAGACCCGCCGCATGCTGGGCCTCGCGGCGGCCGAGGTCTTCGGCTTCGACGTGGCGAGACTGACCCCGCTTGCCCGGCGTATCGGCCCCACGCCCGCCGACCTCGGCCAGCCGGACGACCAGGCGGCCGTCGAGGCGTCCTGGGCGCGCTCGCGCGAGGTGGGCCGCCACTGGCTGACCGGCCACGACTTCCCGGACCTGGGGGTGACCCCGTGAACTCCCCGGACGAGGACCGCTGCACGGTCATCTCCGCCGACTGCCACGCGGGCGCCGACCTCCTCGACTACAAGCCGTACCTGGAGCGGCGGTACCACGACGACTTCGACGCCTGGGCGGCCACGTACGTCAACCCGTACGAGGACCTGCTCGCCGACTCCGCCGACCGGAACTGGGACTCCGAACTCCGCCTGGCCGAACTGGAGGCGGACGGGATCGTCGCGGAGGTGGTCTTCCCGAACACCATTCCGCCGTTCTTCCCGTCCGGCTCCCTGAGCGCGCCCACGCCGACCGCGGAGGAGTTCGACCGCCGGTGGGCGGGTCTGCGCGCCCACAACCGCTGGCTGGCGGACTTCTGCGCGGCCGCGCCGGGCCGCCGCGCGGGCGTCTGCCAGATCCTCCTGAACGACGTCGAGGAGGCCGTGCAGGAGATCCGGTGGGCGGCCGGCGCGGGCCTGAAGGGCGGGGTGCTGCTGCCGGGCACACCGCCGGGCTCGGGGCTGCCCGAGCTGTACTCGTCGGCGTACGACCCGATCTGGGCCGTCTGCGCGGAACTCGGCGTGCCCGTCAACCACCACGCGGGCTCGGCCTCGCCGCCGCTCGGCGACGAACCGGCCGCCCGCGCGGTCTTCATGGTCGAGACGACCTGGTTCTCCCACCGCGCGCTGTGGCACCTCGTCTTCGGCGGCGCCTTCCGCCGTCATCCGGACCTGAAGCTGGTCCTGACCGAGCAGGGCTCGGGCTGGATCCCCGGAGTGCTCGACATGCTGGACTACTACCACGGCCGCCTGGTCGCCGCCGCGACGAAGGCGGCCACGGCGGAGGCCAAGTTCGGCGCGGGTCTGGCCGCCGGCATGGGCGGGGCCCCTTCACGGGTCTGGCGCGACAACTGCTTCGTCGGCGCCAGCTTCATGCGCCCGCACGAGGTGCCGCTGCGCGACCGCATCGGCATCGACAAGATCATGTGGGGCAGCGACTACCCCCACGACGAGGGGACCCATCCCTACTCTCGGGAGGCCCTGCGCTTCGCCTACGCGGGCGTGCCCCGGGACGAGCTCACGGCCATGCTCGGCGGCAACGCCGCCCGCGTGTACGGCTTCGACCTCGACTTCCTGGACCCGATCGCGGCGAAGGTCGGCCCGACGGTCGCGGAGCTCGCCGAGCCGCTCCTCGAACCTCCCGCGGACGCGACGAGCCCCGTGTTCGCGCGGGGGGCGTCGGTACGGGTCTGGTGACGGCCGGGGTGGAATCCTCCTGGTGTGACGGAACCGACCCATGACGAGGCGCACGGCGGCGCGCTGGGCTCCCGCCTGAACTGGTTGCGCGCGGCCGTCCTCGGCGCGAACGACGGCATCGTGTCCACCGCCGGCCTCGTCGTCGGCGTGGCCGGTGCCACGGACTCCCGCGCCGCCCTGCTCACCGCGGGCCTGGCCGGGCTGCTGGCCGGGTCGATGTCGATGGCGGCGGGCGAGTACGTGTCGGTGTCGACCCAGCGGGACTCGGAGATGGCCGCCCTGGCGGTGGAGAAACGGGAGTTGAGGGAGCAGCCCGCGGCCGAACTGGAGGAGCTGACCGAGCTCCTCCAGGAGCGCGGGCTGTCCCGGGGGGTGGCGCGGGAGGCGGCGGAGCAGCTCACCGCGCGGGACGCGCTGAGGGCCCACGCGCGCGTGGAGCTGGGCATCGACCCGGAGGAACTGGCCAACCCGTGGCACGCGGCCTGGGCGAGCTTCCTGGCCTTCACCGTGGGCGCCCTGTTGCCGCTGCTGGCGATCGTGCTCCCGCCGGCCGGCCTGCGGCTGCCGGTGACCGTGGTGTCCGTGCTCGCCGCCCTCGTCCTCACCGGCTTCAGCAGCGCCCGCCTGGGCGCCGCGGCTCCGGCCCGGGCGGTGCTGCGGAACGTGGCGGGCGGGGCGCTGGCCATGGGGGTGACGTACGTGGCGGGGACGCTGCTGGGCGCGGCGGGGGTGTGAGGGCGCACAGCGGCGACGGCGTACCGTGAGGTGCGCCCGCCCCCCCTCGCTTTCGCAGGAAGAAGGACCCTCGCCATGCGCGCCACCACCATCCACGCCCCGTACGACATGCGCGTGGAGGACGTGCCCGAGCCCGTGGTGCAGCTGTCCACCGACGCCGTCGTACGGGTGCTGCGCGCCTGCATCTGCGGCAGCGACCTGTGGGCGTACCGCGGCGAGGCGGCCAGGCAGGCGGGACAGCGGATCGGGCACGAGTTCCTCGGCGTCGTGGAGGGGACCGGCTCCGACGTGAGCACCGTACGGCGCGGGGACCTGGTGGTCGCGCCGTTCATGTGGTCGGACGGCGTCTGCGACTACTGCCGCGAGGGCCTGACCACCTCCTGCCGGCACGGCGGCTTCTGGGGCTCGGTCGGTTACGACGGCGGCCAGGGCGAGGCCGTCCGCGTGCCCTTCGCCGATGGCACCCTGGTCCAGCTGCCCAAGGAGGCGGCCTCCGACGAGCACCTGCTGTCCGCGCTGCTGACCCTGTCCGACGTCATGGGCACCGGCCACCACGCGGCCCTCGGTGCGGGCGCCCGTCCGGGTGCCACGGTCGCCGTCGTCGGGGACGGCGCGGTCGGCCTGTGCGCCGTGCTGGCCGCCAAGCGGCTCGGCGCGGAGCGGATCATCGCCCTCGGCCGGCACCAGGTCCGTACGGACATCGCGCGCCGTTTCGGCGCCACCGACGTCGTCGCCGAGCGCGGGGACGCGGCCGTCGAGGCCGTCCGCGAGCTCACCCGCGGGCAGGGCGCGCACGCCGTCGTCGAGGCGGTCGGTACCGAGCAGTCGATGCGGACCGCCGTCAACATCGCCCGCGACGGCGGCGCCATCGGCTTCGTGGGCGTGCCCCATGGCAGCGGCACCGGCCTCGACCTCGGCGTCATGTTCGACCGGAACCTCGCGCTGCGCGGCGGTGTCGCACCGGTCCGCGCCTACATCCCCGACCTGCTGCCCGACGTCCTGGACGGCACGATCGACCCGTCGCCCGTCTTCGACATGACGGTCGGCATCGAGGGCGTCCCCGGCGGCTACAAGGCGATGGACGAGCGCATCGCCCTCAAGGTGCTGGTCACCAACGGCTGACCGGCGGCCTCAGGTCCAGCGGGCCGCGTCCGTCCCCCAGGGCACCGGAGGCCGCGCCCAGTCGGCCGGGCCGCCCGCGAAGGACACGGGCGGGCGCGCGTACCGCAGCCGCCCCAGCCGGGTGTCCGTCACGGCGAGCCAGGCGTCCGGCCCGTCGTACGGCAGGTCACCGCCCGCGCCCGGCGCCGCCTCGTCCGTCAGCCAGTGCGCGGTCCGGGCGAGCGCCAGCCGGACGAAGCGGCCACCGCCGTCGTACGACTGCTCGGTCAGCGCCCGCAGTACGGCAGCGGCCAGCAGATAGCCGGTGCCGTGGTCCAGCGCCTGCGCGGGCAGCGCACCGGGCCGGCCGGCCGAGCCCTCGACGGCCGCGATGCCGGTGGCGACCTGCACGAGGCTGTCGAAGCCGCGCCGCCCGTCCCACGGCCCGTACGCGCCCCAGGCCGACACCTGCGCCACGGTCAGTCCGGGCCGCCGCTCGGCCAGCGCCTCGGGGGAGAGGCCGAACCGGTCCAGCGCGCCCGGCCGGTACCCGGTGACCACCACGTCCGCCGCGGCCAGCAGTTCCTCGAAGGCCTGCCGGTCCGTGGCCAGGTCCAGCGTCGCCGACCGCTTCCCGAAGCCCGTGTCGGCGTGCTGGTCGGGCAGTTCCGGCAGGTGCGGCGGGTCCACGCGCAGCACCTCCGCGCCCAGCAGGGCGAGCGTGCGGGTGGCGACCGGGCCCGCGAGGACCCGGGTCAGGTCCAGGACGCGCAGGCCGGCGGCGGGCAGCAGGGGAGAGGAGTTCCGCGGAGGCGGCAGCACGCGCGCGCGTGCCGAGCCCAGTCGTCCGCGCTCGACGAGCGGCCGTGCGGCCACCGCGGCGGCCTGCTCGTGCACGGCCCACTCCTCCGGCGTACGGAGCGCGACCGCGAGGCCCCCCGCCTCGTACACCGTCTCCTCGACCTCGCGCGCGGGCCGCTGGGCGAGCCGGTCGGCCACGGCCTCCACGGACGCGTCCTCCGACAGCCCCAGCGCACCCAGCAGCCGCGTCCGGTGGTGGGGATAGTTGGCGTGCGTGCGCACCCATCCGTCGGCCGTACGCCAGAACCGCGACAGCGGCGCGAAGGCGACCGGCGGCCGCCCGTCGACCCTCAGCAGCCGCTCGCTGTGGAAGGCGGCCGCCACCGCCCCGTCATCGACCCGTACCGCCGGCACCTCGGCGAGTCCGCCCCGCCGCGCCCCCAGCTCGGCGGCGGCCAGCGCACAGGCCCCCACGCAGGAGCGGGCCAGCTCCCGTACCGGAAGGCGCGCCTGGAGAGCGCCTTCCCTGATCACGGTGCCGGCCCGCGTCACGAGGGCGGGGTCGCCGCCCAGGGCGGACCAGACGAAGTTGATTCCAGTCATGACTGCACTATGCAGTATTGACTCAATCAATACATGGCGGAGGCCGCCTCACTTCGTCACGGCCGCCAGCGCGTCCGCCGTGCCGAAGCCGTAGAAGCCGTTGTGGTTCTTCGGTCCCTCGCACACCGCGTCGATCTTGCCATCACCGTTGATGTCGTACGGGTCGGTGCACGGTGTGGCGTCGGCCTCCGCGTACAGGAGGGCCTTCACCAGGGCCGCGGAGGCGTGCGGGTGGGTTGACTTGATCAATGCGGCGACACCGGCGACGTGCGGGGTCGCCATCGACGTGCCGGCCATGTAGCCCCACTTGCCGCCGGGCAGCGGGCCGAGGATGAGGCCGCTGGTGGCCGGGGGTTCCGGCTTCTGGTAGGCCGTGGAGTCGCCGCCGGGGGCGGCAATGTCGATCACGCCCAGGCCGTAGTTGGAGAAGGACGACTTGATGCCCTTGGCGCCGGTCGCCGCGACCGTCACGACACCCGGCAGCTGGGTGGGGATGTCGTAGCACTCGTGCGGGTCGATCACCCGGTCCGACGGGGTGGAGTCGTTCGGCGAGACCGGGTCGGTGATCGAGTCGGACGCCAGGTCGTAGCTCTCGTTGCCCGCCGCGGCGACGTTGACCGCGCCCTTGCGCTCGGCATACCGGGAGGCCCGGGTGATGGCGTCCACCAGCGCCTTCTGGTCCGGGTCGGTGGTGCAGTTGAAGTACCACGGGTCGGTGTAATAGCTGTTGTTGGTCACGTCCACGCCGTGCTCGGCCGCCCACACGAAGCCGCAGACCACGGCTTCGGTGTAGAAGTAGCCGTTCGGGTTGCCGACCTTGATGCCCGCGACCCGCACCCCCGGCGCCACGCCCGTGATGCCGACGCCGTTCTTCGCGCCCGCGATCTCACCGGCCACGTGCGTGCCGTGCGGGCTCTCGCTCGCGCTGGGCCGCCAGGCCCCGTCGGTGGTGTCCGGCTTGCCCGAGACGCAGTTGGCGGAGGCGGCACGGTCGAAGTTGGGCGCGATGTCGGGGTGGGTGTCGTCGACACCGGTGTCGACGACGGCGACGGTGACCTTCCGGCTGCCGAGGGTCTTCTCGTGCGCCTTGTCCGCCTTGATGGCGGGCAGGTCCCACTGGAGGGGTTCCAGCGGGTCCTGTCCGTCGGCCGCCCGCGCGCCCGCGACCTGCTCGTCGCTCAGCACCTTCGGCGTCCCGACGTCGGTGGTCGACTGGGCGGGCAGCGGCGCGGTGCGGGTGGCGCCGGCGGAGTCGACGTCGCGCACCTTGCGTACGGCCGTGGCGAAGCCGGGGTTCGACGAGTGGACGACGATCACGCCTATCCGGTCGTAGGCGATCACGACGGAGCCGCCGGCCTCGCCGATGGCCTTCTCCACGCGCGCGGAAGCGGCGTGCCCGGGGCGGACGTTGACGACGTAGCTGAGCGCGGTCGCGTCCGCCTCGGCGGCGGCGACCGGTGCGGCCGGGGCCGCCGTCGCGGTGGCGTTCGGCAGGAAGGCGAGGGCCGTCGCCATCGCCGTGCCGAGCGGAAGGGCGAGGGCGCGACGGTGGTGCCGGTGGGACGCTGTCATAGGTCTTGTCTCTCCAGTTGGTCGGAATTCGTCGATGCCGGGGTTACTTGACCGCGCGCAGCGCGTTGACGATGCCGAACCCGTAGAAGCCGTTGACTCGCTCGCCGCCCACGCAGGTCGCGTCCACGACACCGTCGCCGTCCCCGTCGTACGGGTCGCTCGGGCAGCCGGGGTTGTCCGCCTCGGCCTTGAGCAGCGCCTGAAGCTGCGCCGGGGTGGCGTGCGGGTGGGCGGACTTCAGCAGCGCGGCCACGGCGGCCACGTGCGGGGAGGCCATCGAAGTGCCCTGGAGGAAGCCGTACTGGTCGTTCGGCAGGGTCGACAGGATGCGGCCGTTCTTGGACGGCGTGTCCGGGATCTGGAACTTGTCGCCGCCGGGGCCCGCCACGTCGACGACTCCCTTGCCGTAGCTGGAGTAGTACGACTTGGCGCCCTTGACGCCGGTCGCGCTCACCGTGACCACGCCGGGCAGCTGGGTCGGCACGTCGAAGCACTCGTGCGGGTCGACCGTCCGGGTCGTGGGCGTCGAGTCGTCGGGGCTGGAAGCGTCGGCCAGGGCGTCCGAGTCGAGGTCGTCGTTGGAGTTGCCCGCGGCGGCCACATTGAGCGTGCCCTTGCGCTGGGCGTACAGCTGGGCCCTGTTGACCGCGTCGACGATGGCACGTTGATCGGGGTCGTCCATGCAGTTGTACTGCCACGGATCAACGTAGTAGCTGTTGTTCGTGACCTCGATGCCGTGATCGGCGGCGAACACGAAGGCGCAGACCACGCTTTCGGGGAAGAACAGCGAGTTCGCGTCCGGCTGGGCCACGGTGATGCTCGCGACCTTCACACCCGGGGCCACCCCCGCCACGCCTATGCCGTTGCGGGCCGCGGCTATCTCACCCGCGACATGCGTGCCGTGGTAGTGGTCGGCGTCCACCGGCCGCCAGGCGCCGTACGTCGTGTCCGCCTTGCCGCTCACACAGTTCGCGGACTGGGAGGCGGAGAAGTTCGGGGCGATGTCCGGATGGGTGTCGTCGACGCCGGTGTCGATGACACCGACGGTCACCCGCCTGCTGCCCGGGTCGATCCGCGCGGCCTTGTCGGCGCCGATCGCCCGCAGGTCCCACTGGTCGGCCTCCAGGGGCTCCTCGCCCGCTGCCGCGCTCTTCGCGAGCTTCGCCGCCTGGGCCTTCGACAGGACCTGCACCGCCCCCTCGTCCGTCGTCCCCGCGGCGCTGAGCGGCGCGGTCCGCGAGGCACCCGCCGACTGCACTCCGCGCACCGCGCGGATCTGCTTGCCGAAGTCCGGGTTCGCGGAGTGGACGACGATCACGCCGATCCTGTCGTACGTCACCACGACGGAACCGCCGGCCGCCTCGATGGCCTTCTGCACCGACGCGATGGTGTGGCGGTCGGTCCTCGTGTTGACGAGGTACGCGAGGTTCGGGCCGTCCGCCGCGCGTGTCGCCTCAGCCGTCGTCGGGGCCGCCGACGCCGCCGACGGGAGGAAGCCGAGCGACGCGGTCAGCGACAGCACGACGGGCACGGCGAGGGCGAGCCGGCGTCTGGAGCGCAGATGAGACATGGGATCTCCACATCATCCGGGGTCATCCGAAAACGAAACCGGCCCGAGACACAGGTGCTCCTCGGGCAGGTACATGACTAGTTGTGCAGGGCGAAGCTATCCCGGTGTCTCACTGGCCAGCAATGACCACGGCAGACGACTTCCGAAAGAACTCATAGGACTTGAACCGGACCTCGCGTGGCGCCGTGGACCTTCGACGGGGAGCTTGAGCAGGATCGAGCCCCCGCCGCAAACCGTCCGCAACACGAGGAGACTCCGTGGCTACCGAGACACCGCCCCCCTCGAAGACCCAGCCCCGACTCCCCTCCACCGAGGAGTTCGCCGCGGTGCAGGAGAGCGCGGAGTTCGGTGAACTGCGCCGCTCCTACCGCTCCTTCGCCTTCCCGCTGACCGTCGCCTTCATCGCCTGGTACCTGCTGTACGTCCTGCTCTCCAACTACGCGGGCGACTTCATGGGCACCAAGGTGGCCGGCAACGTCAACGTCGCCCTCGTGCTGGGCCTCGCCCAGTTCCTCACCACGTTCCTGATCGCCTGGTGGTACGCGCGGCGCGCCGCCGCTCACCTCGACCCCAAGGCGGAGGCCATCAAGTCCCGGATGGAGGACGGCGCATGAGCATCGCACAGCAGAGCGTGCTGGCGGCCGGCGAGGCGAGTGAGCACCGGACGCTGATCGTCACCCTGTTCGCGGTCTTCGTCGCCGCGACCCTCGTCATCACCGTCTGGGCCGGCCGGCAGACCAAGGACGCCGCCGACTTCTACGCCGGCGGACGGCAGTTCACCGGCTTCCAGAACGGCCTCGCCGTCTCCGGCGACTACATGTCCGCCGCGTCCTTCCTCGGCATCGCGGGCGCCATCGCCCTCTTCGGCTACGACGGCTTCCTGTACTCCATCGGCTTCCTGGTCGCCTGGCTGGTCGCCCTGCTCCTGGTCGCCGAGCCGCTGCGCAACTCCGGCCGCTACACCATGGGCGACGTGCTGGCGTACCGCATGCGCCAGCGCCCCGTCCGCACGGCGGCCGGTACCTCCACGATCGTCGTGTCGATCTTCTACCTGCTGGCCCAGATGGCCGGCGCCGGCGTCCTGGTCTCGCTGCTGCTCGGCATCACCAGCGACGGCGGCAAGATCGGAATCGTGGCGCTGGTCGGCGTCCTGATGATCGTCTACGTCACCATCGGCGGCATGAAGGGCACCACCTGGGTCCAGATGGTCAAGGCCGTGCTGCTGATCGCGGGCGCCCTGCTGCTGACCTTCCTGGTCCTGCTGAAGTTCCACTTCAACATCTCCGATCTGCTGGGCAAGGCCGCCGACAACAGCGGCAAGGGCTCCGCGTTCCTCGAGCCCGGCCTGAAGTACGGCGCCACGGGCACCACCAAGCTGGACTTCATCTCCCTGGGCATCGCCCTCGTCCTCGGCACGGCGGGTCTGCCGCACATCCTGATCCGCTTCTACACCGTTCCCACCGCCAAGGCCGCCCGTAAGTCGGTCATCTGGGCGATCGGTCTGATCGGCGCCTTCTACCTGATGACCCTCGCCCTCGGCTTCGGCGCCGCCGCGCTGATCAAACCGGACGAGATCATCGCCTCCAACAAGGCGGGCAACACGGCGGCACCCCTGCTGGCCCTCCACCTCGGCGGAGTGGACTCCGACTGGGGCGCCATCATGCTCGCCACCATCTCCGCGGTCGCCTTCGCCACGATCCTCGCGGTCGTCGCGGGCCTGACCCTGGCCTCGTCCTCCTCCTTCGCCCACGACATCTACGCCAACGTCATCAAGAAGGGCGGGGCCACCGAGAAACAGGAGATCAACGCGGCCCGGTACGCCACGGTCGGCATCGGCGCCGTCTCGATCCTGCTGGGTGCCCTCGCCCGCGACCTGAACGTGGCCGGCCTGGTCGCCCTGGCCTTCGCGGTCGCCGCCTCCGCCAACCTGCCGACCATCCTCTACAGCCTGTTCTGGAAGCGGTTCACCACCTCCGGCGCCCTGTGGTCGATCTACGGCGGCCTGGTCACCGCGGTCGGCCTGGTGCTGTTCTCCCCGGTGGTCTCCGGCAAGGAGACGTCGATGTTCCCCGACGTCGACTTCCACTGGTTCCCGCTGGAGAACCCGGGCATCATCTCGATCCCGGTCGGCTTCCTGCTGGGCGTCGTCGGCACCCTGCTGTCCAAGGAGACGCCCGACGCCGGCAAGTACGCGGAGCTGGAGGTGCGGTCCCTGACCGGAACCGGGGCGCACTGAGCTTCGTACGAGCGGCCGCGTCGTGGGGACCGTAGGGTCCTACGACGCGGCCGCGTCCCATGTGGTGGGATCGGTTTTGTGTCGCTGTCAGTGGTGTCGCGTAGGCTCGCAAGTGACGGCAGACGAGTGACGATCGCCGCGATCCACGACAGGGGGAGGGGGCCACGTGCTCATCGACACATTCGGCCGGGTGGCCACCGACCTGAGGGTCTCGCTGACCGACCGCTGCAATCTGCGCTGTACGTACTGCATGCCCGAGGAGGGCCTGCAGTGGCTGGCCAAGCCCGACCTGCTCACGGACGACGAGATCGTCCGTCTGATCGACATCGCGGTCACCTCCCTCGGCGTCACCGAGGTCCGCTTCACCGGCGGTGAACCCCTGCTGCGCCCCGGCCTCGTCGGCATCGTCGAGCGCGTCGCGGCCCTGGAGCCCCGCCCCCAGACGTCCCTCACCACCAACGGCATCGGCCTCAAGCGCACCGCGACCGCCCTGAAGGCGGCCGGCCTCGACCGGGTCAACGTCTCCCTCGACACCCTCCGCCCGGACGTGTTCAAGAGGCTCACCCGCCGCGACCGCCACAAGGACGTGATCGAGGGCCTCCAGGCCGCCCGCGAGGCCGAACTGACGCCGGTGAAGGTCAACACGGTCCTCATGCCGGGCCTGAACGAGGACGAGGCCCCGGACCTCCTGGCCTGGGCCGTGGAGCACGACTACGAGCTGCGCTTCATCGAGCAGATGCCCCTGGACGCCCAGCACGGCTGGAAGCGCGAGGGCATGGTCACCGCGGGCGACATCCTCGCCTCGCTGCGCACCCGCTTCGAGCTGACCCCCGAGGGTGAAGGGGAACGCGGCTCGGCCCCGGCCGAACGCTGGCTGGTCGACGGCGGCCCGCACCGCGTCGGCGTCATCGCCTCCGTCACCCGCCCGTTCTGCGCGGCCTGCGACCGCACCCGCCTCACCGCCGACGGCCAGATACGCACCTGCCTCTTCGCCACCGAGGAGACGGACCTCCGCGCGGCCCTGCGCTCCGGGGCCCCCGACGAGGAGATCGCCCGCATCTGGCGCCTGGCCATGTGGGGCAAGAAGGCGGGCGCCGGCCTGGACGACCCGTCGTTCGTCCAGCCCGACCGTCCGATGTCGGCGATCGGCGGCTGATCCGCCAGGCCTGATCCGTCCGGCCTGATCCGTCCGGCGTGGTCGGGCAGTCCTGATCGGTCAGGACTGCCCGGCCGACTCCCACTCCGTGAGCAGGACGACGTCCTTCAGGAAACCGCGTACTCCGAGGAACTGCGACAGGTGCTCACGATGCTCCTCGCACGCCAGCCACGTCTTGCGCCGGTCCGGCGTGTGGATCTTCGGGTTGTTCCACGCCAGCACCCACACCGCATCGGCACGGCAGCCCTTGGCGGAGCAGATGGGAGTCTCGTCAGTCACGGCTTCGTTCTCACACAGGGCAGACAAAAGGCGACGCCGAGCAGCCACGGGGGGAGCTGCCCGGCGTCGGTCCGTCGCTCCGACGGGGGATGCGGAGCGCGTACGAAGTATGTCACGCGTAACCCTTCGCCTGGCACTGGAACAGCATGATTGATCTGAGCTTTTCTTGAGCTTGGCACGGAGCCTACGTCCGCCCGCCGGCCATCAGCGATGGTCACACGGGGTTCGACCGCTCACCCTGCACTCCCGCCGCGGGCTCCGCCGGCACGTCCTCCGGCACGGGTTCCGCCTGCGTGTCGTCCGCCGGGGGAGCGATCATCGGTTGCATCGGCGTGGTAACGAAGGTCGACGGCAGCCCCGGCGCCCGCTCGCGGCCCGCGTTGGCGACCACCACGGCGATGTAGGGCAGGGTCGCCCCGAGCACCAGTGCCACGATCGCCACGTGCCGTTCGACGTTCCAGAGGGTGGCGGCGAGGATCACCGCGACCGTGCGGATCGCCATGGAGATGACGTACCGACGCTGCCGGCCGCGCACGTCCTCCGCCAGGCCCGTCCGGGCTCCGGTGATCCGGAACACCTGGACGTTGCCGCCGCCATGTTGCTTCCGCATCACATTCCACCATCCGCCCGCATCGGCCTGTCCCCGCGTTCCACGGTACGCCGCGGCTGCGCCGCCTTCGAGACCGGGGCACTCCCCTGCCTGGGCGAACGCCCTCAGCCCGGTCACGTAGGGCCGTACACCCGTCGGCCGTACACGACATGCGTCGTACGGCGGACACGCCGAGACTGGGCGTAGTGCTCACGTCGAGCCGTACGAGGAGGCAGTCATGGGCTGGTTGTGGGCGATCATCGTCGGATTCGTGCTGGGTCTGATCGCCAAGGCGGTCATCCCGGGCAAGCAGCACAGCCCGCTCTGGCTGACCACCATCTTCGGCATCCTCGGCGCCGTCGTGGGCAACGCGATCGCCCGCGCGTTCGGCGTCGCGGCGACCCCGGGCATCGACTGGACCCGGCACCTCTTCCAGCTGGTCGCCGCGATCATCATCGTCGCCGTCGGTGACATGGCGTACATGGCGCTGTGGGGCAACCGGAAGCGGGAGCAGCGGGTCTGACGCGGATACGCCGGAGGGCGGCTCCCAGCGGGGAGCCGCCCTCCGGTGAGTCTCAGGCGACGGTGAGTGAGTCTCAGGCGCCGGCGAGTCTCAGGCGCCGGTGACCTCGACCGCCGCCAGGTTCTTCTTCCCGCGCCGCAGCACCAGCCAGCGCCCGTGCAGCAGGTCCTCCTTCGCCGGGACGGCGTCCTCCGCGGTGACCTTGACGTTGTTCACGTAGGCACCGCCCTCCTTGACCGTGCGCCGCGCGGCCGACTTGCTGGCCACCAGACCGACCTCGGCGAACAGGTCGACCACCGGGCCGAGCTCGGTGACCTGGACATGCGGCACCTCGGACAGGGCCGCCGCCAGCGTCCGGCCGTCGAGCTCGGCCAGCTCGCCCTGGCCGAAGAGCGCCTTGGACGCGGCGATCACGGCGGCCGTCTGGTCGGCACCGTGCACCAGCGTCGTCAGCTCCTCGGCCAGCGCGCGCTGCGCGGCCCGGGCCTGCGGACGCTCCTCGGTCTGCTTCTCCAGCTCCTCCAGCTCCTCGCGGGACTTGAAGGACAGGATCCGCAGGTACGTCGAGATGTCCCGGTCGTCCACGTTCAGCCAGAACTGGTAGAACGCGTACGGCGTCGTCATCTCCGGGTCGAGCCAGACCGCGCCGCCCTCGGTCTTGCCGAACTTGGTGCCGTCCGCCTTGGTCATCAGCGGCGTCGCCAGCGCGTGCACATTGGCGTGCGGCTCCAGCCTGTGGATCAGGTCCAGGCCGGCCGTCAGATTGCCCCACTGGTCGCTGCCGCCCTGCTGGAGCGTGCAGCCGTACCGCCGGAACAGCTGGAGGAAGTCCATGCCCTGGAGGATCTGGTAGCTGAACTCCGTGTAGCTGATGCCCTGGTCGGACTCCAGGCGGCGGGCCACGGAGTCCTTCGTCAGCATCTTGTTGACGCGGAAGTGCTTGCCGATGTCCCTCAGGAACTCGATCGCGGACAGGCCCGCGGTCCAGTCGAGGTTGTTGACCATGACGGCCGCGTTCTCCCCCTCGAAGGAGAGGAACGGCTCGATCTGGCGGCGCAGCTTGTCCACCCAGCCGGCGACCGTCTCCGGGTCGTTCAGCGTGCGCTCCGCCGTCGGACGCGGGTCGCCGATCAGACCCGTGGCGCCGCCGACCAGCGCCAGCGGCCGGTGACCGGCCTGCTGGAGCCGGCGCACGGTGAGCACCTGCACCAGGTGCCCCACATGCAGGGACGGCGCGGTCGGGTCGAAACCGCAATAGAACGTGACGGGACCGTCCGCGAGCGCCTTGCGCAAAGCGTCCTCGTCGGTGGACAGGGCGAACAGCCCCCGCCACTTCAGCTCGTCGACGATGTCCGTCACGGTTCTCGTATCTCCTTGAGTGGGCGCGTAATCAGGTACGAGGTTATACGCCCTGGCTGACAGAGCTCATATTGAAGTCGGGCACCCGCAGCGCGGGCATCGCAGCCCTAGTGAACCAGTCGCTCCATTCCCTCGGCAGCGTCTTTTCCGTGCGCCCGGCCTCCGTGGCCCGCCCGAGCAGGTCCACCGGCGACTCGTTGAACCGGAAGTTGTTCACCTCGCCGGTCACCTCGCCGTTCTCCACGAGGTAGACGCCGTCCCGGGTCAGCCCGGTCAGCAGCAGCGTCGCCGGATCGACCTCGCGGATGTACCACAGGCAGGTCAGCAGCAGGCCGCGCCCGGTGGCGGCGACCATCTCCTCCAGGGAGCGGTCCTCGCCGCCGTCCAGGATGAGGTTGCCGAGCGCCGGGGCCACCGGCAGCCCGGTCAGGCCGGCGCTGTGCCGGGTGGTCGTCAGGTGCTTGAGCCGGCCCTCGCCGACCCACTCGGTGCCGCGGACCGGCAGCCCGTTGTCGAACACCGACTGATCGTCCCCGGAGGAGTGCGCGATCACGAACGGCGGGCACTCCAGACCCGGCTCGTTCGGGTCGCTGCGCAGCGTCAGCGGCAGCTCGGTCAGCTTGTCGCCGACGCGGGTGCCGCCGCCCGGCCTGGAGAACACCGTCCGCCCCTCGGCCGCGTCCCGGCCGGACGCCGACCACAGCTGGTAGATCAGCAGGTCGGCCACCGCGGTCGGCGGCAGCAGCGTCTCATAGCGGCCCGCGGGCAGCTCGATCCGCCGCTCGGCCCAGCCCAGCCGTACGGCCAGCTCCGCGTCCAGCGCCCCGGGATCGACGTCCTTGAAGTCCCGCGTGGAGCGCCCCGCCCACGCCGAGCGGGTACGGTCCGGGGACTTGGCGTTGACCTCCAGGGTGCCGTTGGGCTGGTCGTGCCTGAGGCGCAGGCCCGTGGACGTCCCCAGGTACGTCGACACCAGCTCGTGGTTGGCGAAGCCGTACAGCTCCCGCCCGCCCGCACGCGCGCGTGCGAACGCCTCGCCGAGCGCCGGGGCGAAGTCCGCGAACACGGCGGAGGAGGTCTCGACGGGCGCGTCCGTGAAGTCCGGGGACTCCGGCACGTCCGTGACCAGGGGCTGCGCGTCCTCCGCGGGCCCGGCGCCGCGTGCGGCGGCCTCGGCGGCCCGGACCAGGGGCTCCAGCTCCTCGGCGGTCACCGCGGACCGCGACACCACACCGGAGGCGGTGCCCTTCTGGCCGTCCACGGTCGCGATCACCGTGAGCGTACGGCCGCGCGTGACGCCGTTCGTGGTCAGCGCGTTGCCCGCCCAGCGCAGGTTGGCCGTCGAGTGCTCGTCGGCGATCACGACGCAGCCGTCGGCCCGGGACAGCTCGAGAGCGCGCTCCACGACCTCGTGCGGCTTGTTGGTACGGGCGCTCATCGACCGGCCTCCTGCGTGGTGTTGAGACTGTGCCTTCCCGGGGGGCGACCCCCGGACCCCCAGCCGATTTCCGTGCGGGCGCTCATCGACCGGCCTCCTGCGTGGTGTTGAGGATGTTGACGCCCTTGAAGAGGGCGGAGGGGCAGCCGTGCGACACGGCTGCCACCTGTCCCGGCTGGGCCTTGCCGCAGTTGAAGGCGCCGCCCAGGACGTACGTCTGCGGGCCGCCGACGGCCGCCATGGAGCCCCAGAAGTCGGTGGTCGTCGCCTGGTAGGCGACGTCCCGCAGCTGGCCGGTGATCCGCCCGTTCTCGATCTTGAAGAAGCGCTGTCCGGTGAACTGGAAGTTGTAGCGCTGCATGTCGATGGACCAGGACCGGTCGCCGACGACGTAGATGCCCCGGTCGACGCCCCCGATCAGGCCCTCCGTGGACAGCCCGGCCGGATCCGGCCGGAGCGACACATTGGCCATGCGCTGCACCGGCACGTGCCCGGGGGAGTCGGCGTACGCGCACCCGTTGGACCGCTCGAACCCGGTCAGCTTCGCGATCCGCCGGTCCAGCTGGTAGCCGACCAGCGTGCCGTCCTTCACAAGTGACCAGCTCTGCCCCGCGACGCCCTCATCGTCGTACCCGATGGTCGCCAGTCCGTGCTCGGCGGTGCGGTCGCCGGTGACGTTCATCAGCTCCGAGCCGTACTTCAGCTTGCCGACCTGGTCGAAGGTGGCGAAGGAGGTGCCCGCGTAGGCGGCCTCGTAGCCGAGCGCCCGGTCCAGCTCGGTGGCGTGCCCGATCGACTCGTGGATGGTCAGCCACAGGTTGGACGGGTCCACGACCAGGTCGTACAGCCCCGGCTCGACGCTCGGCGCACGCATCTTCTCGGCCAGCAGCTCCGGGATCCGCTCCAGCTCGGTGTCCCAGTCCCAGCCGGTGCCGGTGAGGTACTCCCAGCCGCGCCCGACGGGCGGCGCGATGGTCCGCATCGAGTCGAACTCGCCGCTGGACTCGTCGACCGACACGGCGGTCAGCTGCGGATGCAGCCGCACCCGCTGCTGCGTCGTCACGGTCCCCGCGGTGTCCGCGTAGAACTTGTTCTCATGCACGGTGAGCAGCGAGGCGTCGACGTGGTCGACCCCGTCCGCCGCCAGCAGCCGCGCGCTCCAGTCCGCCAGCAGCGCCGACTTCGCCTCGTCGGGCACGGTGAACGGATCGATCTCGTACGACGAGATCCACGTCTTGTCGGCGTGCACCGGCTCGCCGGCCAGCTCCACCCGCTCCTCCGAGCCGGCCGCACTGATCACCTGCGCGGAGAGCTTCGCCATCGCCACGGCCTGCGAGGCGACCTTGGCCGCGGAGTCGAGGCTCAGGTCCACCCCGGACGCGAAGCCCCACGTCCCGCCGTGCACGACCCGGACCGCGTACCCGAGGTCGGTGGTGTCCGACGAGCCGGCGGGCTTGGCGTCCCTGAGCCGCCAGGACGCGCTGCGCACCCGCTCGAACCGGAAGTCCGCGTGCTCGGCCCCCAGCGCCCGCGCGCGTGCGAGCGCGGCGTCGGCCAGGGCGCGTAGGGGGAGTGCCAGAAATGCTTGGTCGATTTCATGGGGCACGGGTGGGATCCCTTCGGACTGCTCGCCTGTGATGACCGTCGCAAGCAGTGAATCATGGCTCACCAAGCGCATTTCCCGGAAATACACAGGACCTGTCCTGGGGACATGGTCAGGAGCCAAAGCGCTGGCAGGAGTGCCTCGCCGAGGGGCATCTCGTGTACGCGTCTTCCGGCACGTCTCTCGCGGAGTTCGCCGACACCGCACGCACGGTGCGGGTCGAGTGACGGGTGGCGGAAGGACACCGTACGCCTCGGGCGGGTGATGCCACAGGGTTCCCGGGCGGCGCCGACTCGGCCCGGAATACGGTGGGTTCATGGCTGGCAAGCGCCGTACGTCCGGCAAGAAGAAGTCCCGTCGCACCGGGTACACCCCCGTCCCCCGCCAGGCGCTCACCCCGGCGCAACAGGCCGAGGAGTGCGAGAGGTTGGTGGAGCAGTACCCCGAGGACCGGGAGGAACTGCTCCGTGAAGCCGCCGACGCCTGGCGGAGCGCAGGGGAACACGACCGTGCCCTGGCGCTCTACGAGCGACTGCTCGATCCGGAGTCGGACGGCTGCGGGGAGCCGGACGTGGTCGACGCGTGGCGCATCGACACGCTGTGGGAGGCGGGGCGCGAGGAGGAGGCGCGGGAGGCGGCCGCATCGTTCCGCGCGAGGCACCCCAGGGATGCCACCGCCTGGAGCCTCGTCGCCGGGACCTTCGAGAACGCGGACGAGACGGCGACGGCCGCCGAGTGGTACACGACGGGCGTTGCGCACGCTCTCGGCGCCGGCGTCCTGGTGACGGCGGACCTGGTCGGCGACTCCCCGGACTCCTTCGGTGGGCAGGAACTGCTCATCGGCCGCCACCGCGTGCGGCGCCTGCTCGGCGAGGCCCACGACGACTGGGACGACGTGGCCGACGAACTGCACGAGCGGCGCGCGTCGCCCCTGCTCGGCCGGGCGCGTCCACTCGACGAACTGCATGACCCGCTCCGCCTGAAGCGGCTGGCCGAGGGAGGGCCCGACGCCCTGCGGGCCGAGTTCGAGGAGCTCGCCATGCAACCGGACGAGGAGGAAGGGGCGCCCACGGGGCCGCTGAAGACGTGCGTCCTGTTCTGGCCGCCGGAGGAGTTCGCACAGCTCATGGAACGCTGGCCGACGGTCGTGGACGCGTACGGCGACGACCACACCGGCCACCTGCGGCAGGTCGAGCGCACCCTGCGTGAGCTGTCGGACCAGGGCGCCGTGCACCTGGCGGTCGGACGGGCCACCGTGAGCGGCCTGGTGGCGCACGTGGCCGAGAAGGGCGGTTCCACCGACACGCCGGCCGCCCGGTCCGGGTACGCGGCAGAACTCGCTCGCAGGGGACTGGCGACCGACTGGCCGCCGGCTCGCAACGGGCCCTGCTGGTGCGGGTCGAAGCGCAAGTACAAGAAGTGCTGCGGAAATCCCGCGATCATGTGAACGCGGGGGCAGGCCGCCAGTCTGAGTTGTGGGTACGGTGGTAGGGATGTAGGCACAAGCCCTGGTCGGGAGATCGAAGAGGTCCGTCATGAGCACCATCTCCGTGCGCGAGTTCTCGTACAACCCCAGCGCTGTCTTCGCCCGCGTCGAGAAAGGGGAGGCGATCCAGGTCACCCGGCACGGCAACGTGATCGCGATACTGTCACCGGTCGGCGGGCCCATGGAGCGGTACGCGCACTTGGTGGCCCAAGGAAAGATCAAGCTGAAGCCGGTCACCGCTGCCGACCGGCACAGCATGCCCCACTACGAGGTGGCGGAGAACGTCGACCCCCTCGCGCTGCTCCTGGCCGAGCGTGAGGAAGACGACCGTTGATCTATATGGACACGTCGGCGCTGGTCACGTGGATGACCCGCCGTAACCATTGGGCCGAGTTGGACGCCTTCCTCGATCAGCGAGTCACTCAGCCGCTGGCCACCAGCACACTCGGCTTCGTGGAGACCGTGCGGACCCTGGACCTCATGGGGCACTTCCCGAAGGCGATGGAAGATCTGGATGCTCGGATCACCGAGATCCTCCTCACCCGAGAGGTGCGTGACGGGGCGGCCCTGCTGGTCGGACGCCTGCGCACGTTGGATGCGATCCACGTGGCCAGCGCACTGTCGCTGAGGGACGACCTGACGGCCGTGGTGACATACGACCGCAGGATGCTCGAGACGGCACGTGCCGAGGGGCTGCCCGCGCACGCCCCCGGAATGACGGACTGACCTGGCGGCGGACTGTAGAAACCCGACAGCGACTCGCGCAAGCCACTGTCGGTGCCCGCTTGCCTCCGCGCGCGGCCGGACCGATAGGTTTTCGAGGGAAGCCGCCTGTCATCCAGGTGTTCGGGCGGTGTGTCAGACCGCTATCGAAAGGGTGATCCGATGAGCCGCTCGGTTCTCGTCACCGGAGGAAACCGGGGCATCGGCCTCGCCATCGCCCGCGCTTTCGCCGACGCCGGCGACAAGGTCGCGATCACGTACCGTTCGGGTGAGCCGCCGGCCGGCTTCTTGGCCGTCAAGTGCGACATCACCGACTCCGAGCAGGTGGAGCAGGCCTACAAGGAGATCGAGGAGCAGCACGGCGCGGTCGAGGTCCTGGTCGCCAACGCGGGCGTCACCAAGGACCAGCTCCTGATGCGCATGTCCGAGGAGGACTTCACCTCGGTCGTCGACACCAACCTCACCGGCACCTTCCGCGTCGTCAAGCGCGCCAACCGCGCCATGCTGCGCGCCAAGAAGGGCCGTGTCGTCCTGATCTCGTCGGTCGTCGGGCTGTACGGCGGCCCCGGTCAGGCGAACTACGCCGCGTCCAAGGCCGGCCTCATCGGCTTCGCGCGCTCCCTCGCCCGCGAGCTCGGCTCGCGCAACATCACGTTCAACGTCGTCGCACCCGGCTTCGTGGACACCGACATGACCAAGGTGCTCACCGACGAGCAGCGCGCCAACATCGTGTCGCAGGTGCCGCTCGGCCGGTACGCCGAGCCGGAGGAGATCGCCGCGACGGTGCGGTTCCTCGCCTCGGACGACGCCTCGTACATCACTGGAGCCGTCATCCCTGTTGACGGCGGACTGGGAATGGGTCACTGATCACCATGAGTGGAATTCTCGAGGGCAAGCGCGTCCTGATCACCGGTGTGCTGATGGAGTCCTCCATCGCCTTCCACACCGCCAAGCTGGCCCAGGAGCAGGGCGCCGAGATCATCCTGACCGCCTTCCCGCGGCCCACGCTGACCGAGCGCATCGCCAAGAAGCTGCCCAAGCCCACCAAGGTCATCGAGCTCGACGTCACCAACGACGAGCACCTCGGCCGCCTGGCCGACATCGTCGGCGAGGAGCTCGGCGGCCTCGACGGCGTCGTGCACTCCATCGGTTTCGCGCCCCAGGACGCGCTCGGCGGCAACTTCCTCAACACGCCGTTCGAGTCCGTGGCCACCGCCATGCACGTCTCGGCGTACTCCCTGAAGTCGCTGACCATGGCCTGCCTGCCGCTGATGCAGAACGGCGGCTCCGTCGTCGGCCTCACCTTCGACGCCAAGTTCGCCTGGCCGCAGTACGACTGGATGGGCCCGGCCAAGGCCGCCCTGGAGGCCACCAGCCGCTACATCGCCCGTGACCTGGGCAAGCAGAACATCCGCTGCAACCTTGTCTCCGCCGGCCCCATCGGCTCCATGGCCGCCAAGTCCATCCCGGGCTTCGCGGAGCTGGCGTCCGTGTGGGACAACCGCGCGCCCCTGGAGTGGGACCTCAAGGACCCGGAGCCGGCCGGCCGCGGCGTGGTCGCCCTGCTGAGCGACTGGTTCCCGAAGACCACCGGCGAGATCATCCACGTGGACGGCGGCCTGCACGCCGTCGGCGCCTGACCGCTGCCGCTCGGGCTCGACTGTTCCGAGGCCCGCACCTCCTGCCGGGGGTGCGGGCCTCGGGACGTTCCGGCTTCACCCGTTCGGCCCACCAGCCGGGCGTCGTGGTGCGGGGCGGCGCACTCTGGATTGCGCGTCCACCTCGCGAATGCCCTCCCCAGCACGGCCGAGGAGGTCTTCTTGTGCGCCTGTCCCGCAGCCTGACCTCGGTGACCGTAGCAGTGGCCCTCGTGCTCTCCCTGCCGTACGAGGCGATGCCGCACGCGCGCGTGAAGGACGGCAAGCCGCCGTTCCCGCAGCTGTTCGGGGCGGAGTGCCGTACGGCCGTCAGCGGCTCCCAGGTGGTGGCGTACTGCCACAACCCGTACGTCGGCATCGACCGCGTGCGTCTGCACATCGAGTGCGCCCGCTGGTGGGACCTCGACACCGACGGCGATCCCGTCGACACCGACCCCGCGATGACTGTCCGGCTGGCGGGACGGTGCTGGAAGGAGGTCCGCTCGGTCTGGATCAGCCACCAGAAGGTGAGCTGAACCGCCCCGGACGGCACAGGAAGGGATAGCTCGCGGCCTCCGTGGCGGCCGCCTGCGCGTCGCCCGCGCGGATGGCGTCCACGAGCCGGGTGTGGTCCATGTGCGCCTCGGGCGTGAGGTCAGCGCCGACGTCCGCGCGCAGCCAGTCCCGCAGCACCTCGCCCAGGTCCGCGTACATCGCCGTCATGACGTCGTTGTGGGAGGCGGACACCACGGCCAGGTGGAAGGTCGCGTCCGCCGTCACGAAGGCCTCCGCGTCGCCCGACTCCCAGGCCTCCTCGCGCCGCACCAGGAGGGCGTCGAGCTGCTTGAGGTCCTTCTCGGTGCGCCGCTCGGCGGCCAGCCTCGCCGCCGAGGACTCCAGTGTGGAGCGCAGCTCGGCGATGTGCCGCGGGTCGGCGTCGGCGAAGCGGCGGTGCATCACGCCCGCCAGCTCACTGGTGGCCACGACGTAGGTGCCCGAGCCCTGCCGGATGTCCAGCAGGCCGTTGTGCGCGAGCGCGCGCACGGCCTCGCGGACCGTGTTGCGGGCGACCCCGAGCTGCTCGACCAGTTCCGGCTCGGTGGGGATGCGCGAGCCGACCGGCCACTCGCCCGAGGTGATCTGATTGCGCAGCTCGGCGATGACCTGCTCGGACAGCGCCGAACGACGGGGGTGGCTCAGGGGCATGGCACACCTTCGCACAGGTGGGCGGGCAGCGGGCGGCCCAGGGATGGACAACCAATCATCCTATGATTCTAAGATGGTCGGCATGGCACGCGAGGAAACACGTACGACATCCCGCACACCCCGCCCTCCGACGGCCGCCGGCGGATCCGGTCCGGCCGCAGCCGTCACGCGCGCGTGGGCGACGCGTCTGGTCGTCGTCGGCATCGTGCTGTCCGCCGTGAACCTCCGCCCCGCCATCACCAGCCTCGGCGCCCTCCTGGAGGAGGTCCGTGACGACCTCGGCATGAGCGGCAGCGTGGCCGGACTCCTCACCTCCGTACCCCCGCTGTGCTTCGCCCTCTTCGGCTTCACGGCACCCCGCCTCGCCCGCCGCTTCGGCCCCTCCGCCGTGGTGTGCGCCGGCATGGTCGCCATCGCCGCGGGCCTGCTGATACGGCCGTACGCCGGGAGCACCGGCGGATTCCTGGCCGCCAGCGCACTCGCCCTCATGGGCATAGCGGTCAGCAACGTCCTGATGCCGGTCATCGTCAAGCGCTGGTTCCCCGACCGCGTGGGTTCCATGACCGGCCTGTACTCGATGGCACTCGCCGTCGGAACCTCGGTGGCCGCCGCGGCGACCGTGCCCCTGACCGACATGCTGGGCGGCGGCTGGCGGTCCGGGCTCGCCGTGTGGGCGGCCCTCGCCGCCGTCGCGGTGCTGCCCTGGCTGCCGCTGGTACGGGACCGGGGGCCGGCCCCCGCGGACCGGGAGCCGGCGCGGCAGGCCCACCTGGGGCTGGAACCGGCGCTGCGCATCACCCGGAGCCGTACGGCCTGGGCGCTGGCGGTCTTCTTCGGGCTCCAGGCCACCGCCGCCTACATCACGATGGGCTGGATGCCGCAGATCTTCCGGGACGCGGGCGTTGCCGCGGGCACGGCGGGCCTGCTGCTCGCCGTCACCATGGTGATGGGCGTGCCGCTGGCCTTCGTCATCCCGCGCCTGGCCGCCCGGCTGCCGCACCAGGGCCCCATCGTGCTGGTGCTCGGCGCCTGCGGCCTCGCCGGGTACGCCGGGCTGTACTTCGCGCCGGCCGGCGGCGCCTGGGCCTGGGCCTTGCTGCTCGGCGTCTCCAACTGCGCCTTCCCGCTGGCGCTGACGATGGTCGGCATGCGGGCCGGGACCGGCGCGGGCGTCGCGCAGCTGTCCGCCTTCGCGCAGAGCATCGGCTACCTGATCTCCATCCCCGGGCCGCTCCTGGTCGGCGTGCTCTACCAGAGCAGCGGCGGCTGGGGCCTGCCGCTCGCGCTCATGGCCGGCCTCATGCTGCCGCAGATGGCCGTGGGCGTCCTGGCGGGCCGGGACCGGACGGTCGAGGACGAGGCGGCACGCTGATCCGCCACTCGGGGGTACGGGGCCTCACCCCGGCGGATCCGCGGCGGGCCGGGAGTGCGACACTGACCCCATGCCTGTGCTCGACCCGAACCCCCAGAACGGCCAGAAGAAGATGCTGATCGTCTTCGGCTCGTTCCTCGCCATCTTCGTGCTCATCGCCATCATCGCGACCATCGCGTCCCCCTGACCCCGCCCCCCCCGGCCGCCATGGTGGGGCTAGCCCCACCATCCCCTAGGGGGCCAGGGTCAGGGTCAAGTGGGTGGGTCACCGGATGGGTGGGCGGGCCCGGATTCCGTAGCTTCGAGATGTGGCCGCGACAGGCGGACCACGGACCACTCGAAGACCCGCGGAGGCGAGCATGGCGGCCCGTACGCACACCCGGCCCCACCCGGCGACCACGGGCGGCGTCGACATCCGGCTGCCCTGGTGGGCCCTCGCCCTGCCCGCGCTCGCCTTCGTCGCCCTGCTGATGCTGATACTCAACCCGTCGGACGCCCAGGCGGCCACCGGTGACCCGGCCCTCACCCACCTCTATGAACGGGCCCAGCAGCTGATCACCCGCTAGGCCCCGTCCGCCTGGCGGCGGTACGCTTTCCGCCCGCGAATCCGCATGTCAACTCCCTGCGCCCCATGGCCTGTTTCATGCGAAGCTGGGTGCCATGAGCGTCGCAGAACCCCGCAGGATTGTCCTCTTCCGGCATGCGAAAGCCGACTGGCCACAAGTGAACGACCATGAGCGGCCGCTCGCCGAGCGGGGCCGCATGGACGCCGCAGTCGCCGGCCGCAAGCTGGCCGACACCGGCCTCCACCTCGATCTGGCCCTGTGCTCAACCGCCGTCCGGACCCGCGAGACCTGGAAGCTCGCCGTCCACGAGTTCCCAGAGCGGCCGAAAACCATCTATGAGGAGCGGCTCTACGAGGCCTCGCCCGGAGAGCTGATCGCCGTGCTCAACGAAGTCGACGACGACACGCAGAACGCGATCATGATCGGCCACAACCCGGGCATCCACGGACTCGCCGACATCCTGGCCGCCTCCGACGAGAACGACGCCCGCGAACGGATGAACCGCCGAGGCTTCCCCGCCGCCGCCTTCGCCGTTCTGACGTTCACCGGCTCCTGGAAGAGCCTGGAACCGGGCGCGGCCACCCTCATCGACTACTGGGCTCCCTCCGAGTGACACCCCCGCCCATGACCGCCGTCGCATGACGGCACACGGGAGAGGGCCCGACGCCGGCCCGGGACCATTAACCAACAGCGTCCCGGCCCGGTGCCGGGCCCTCCCGCGCACGTGGCATGCCCAGGGCGGCTCGGGGCGGATCAGCCCTCGTCGTGCGTGTCCGCCGCCTCGACCTCTTCACGGGTGACGCCCAGCAGATACAGGACCGTGTCCAGGAAGGGCACGTTCACCGCGGTGTGCGCGGCCTCACGGACGACCGGCTTGGCGTTGAAGGCCACGCCCAGTCCCGCCGCGTTCAGCATGTCCAGATCGTTGGCGCCGTCGCCGATCGCCACCGTCTGGGACAACGGGACACCGGCCTCGGCCGCGAACCGGCGCAGCAGCCGTGCCTTGCCCGCCCGGTCCACGATTTCGCCGGTGACCCGGCCCGTCAGCCTGCCGTCGACGATCTCCAGCGTGTTGGCCTGGGCGAAGTCCAGCCCGAGCCGCTCCTTGAGATCGTCGGTGACCTGCGTGAAGCCACCCGAGACGACACCGACCTGGTAACCGAGCCGCTTCAGCGTCCGGATCAGGGTGCGGGCTCCCGGAGTCAGCCGCACCTCGGCCCGCACCTTCTGCACCACCGAGGCGTCCAGGCCCTCCAGCAGGGCCACGCGCGCGTGCAGCGACTGCTCGAAATCCAGTTCCCCGCGCATCGCGGCCGCCGTCACCTCGGCGACCTTGTCCTCGCAGCCGGCGTGCGCGGCGAAGAGCTCGATCACCTCGTCCTGGATCAGCGTGGAGTCCACGTCCATCACCACCAGGCGCTGCGCCCGCCGGTGCAGCCCCGCCGACACGACCGCGACATCCACGCCGAGCGCCGCCGCGTCGGTGACCAGGGCGGTGCGCAGCGGCTCGGTCTCCGCACCGGACACCGCGAACTCCACCGCCGTCACCGGATACTTGGCGAGCCGGAAGATACGGTCGATGTTGCCGCCGGTCTTGGCGATCCGGGCCGCGATCGCGGCGGTCGACTCGGCGGTGAGGGGATGCCCGAGGACGGTCACCAGGGAGCGCCCGAGACCACGCGGACGGTTGTCGCCGCGACCGGAGATGATCTCCGCCTGCATCTTCATCGACTCGGCCCAGCTGTGCACGGTGGCCCGCAGATCACCCTCCAGAGCGGGGGGCGGCTGCGTCACGAGCGCGCACAGCACCAGGCGGCCACGCGTGACGACCTGCTCGATGTCGACCACGTCGACATAGAAGGCGGCAAGGGTGTCGAAGAGGCCGGCCGTGATGCCCGGCCTGTCCTTGCCGAAGATCTTGACGAGGAGGGTGGGGACCTCAGAGGTCTGTGAGGCGGAGGTCTGCGAAGCGCTCATGGTGTATCCACCGTATCCGGCACCCAGTGCCTTCCGCCCGCGAGGTCCGACCAGCGGACAGGGAACAGTGGGTGTCGCTCCGGTTGCCGGATTCCGACGGGCGGGCCACGGCCGGTTCCTCGAGCGTACGGCCCCCTGCGCCCGTGGCGCGCGGGAGTGCGCAGCTCAGGGCCTCACGGCCGCCCCTGCCGTTTCCCCCGCGGAGGCGGCGAGGGCGGCGGAGGAGACGGTGGGGGCGGAGGTGGGGGCGGGCCGGCCGGCCGGGCCACGGTGGGAGAGCCGTATACGTCGCCGGACGCCGGCGCCCCCCCAGGACCGTGCGCACCCTTCGCGTCCTCCGGTTCCCGCAACCCCTCCGGGATCCGCAGATAGGGATTGGTGTCCGGGTTCGGCGGACGGTACGGCGTGCCGGGGGCGTAGGGACCCGACGGCCCGGCCGGGCCCGAAGAGCCGGAAGGCCGCGCGTGCTCGTCACCCAGTGCCAGCGCCGCCGCCCCCCGGCCGGCCGCCCCGAACACCAGGGCCAGCAGGGCCCCCGCGGCCCCCACTCCCGCGCCCCACGCGGCCCCGAGGAGCAGGGCCGTGCCCAGATGGCCGTGCAGCTGGACCCCGGCGCCGAACGCGTCGAACCCCAGCACGGACAGCGAGGCGTCCACGGAGACGTCGGCCAGCCAGGCCAGCAGCGGCAGCGTCAGCGCGGTGGCGACGCCCAGCCGCAGCGCACACCGCCCCACGAAACCGACCGCCCCGGAACCGGCCTCCCCAGGGGTCCGCACCGCCGTCAGTACTCCCGCCAACAGCATCATCACGGCCGCCGCGACTCCCAGCAGCCACACCCGCCCGTCCAGGTCGGCGAGGCGCCCCAGGGTCACCGACTGGCCGGACCCCGGGCCGAGGAGCTTGTTCAGTGGGTCGGGCAGCACCCCCACCAGGGCGCCCGTCGCCCTGCCGTCCCACGGCACGAACAGACCGATCGGCACGCCGAGCCACACGCCGTTCGGCGCGCCGAGGAGCGCCGCGCCCGCGATCCGCGCCGGATGGTCGTCGCCGATCGCCGCGTACGCCGCCGCCGCGAGGCCCGCCCCGACGGCCACGAGGAGCACGGTGACGAGCGCCGAAGCCGCGGGCCGTGCGACCCGGTGCACCGCCTCCCAGCCGCTCGGCAGCGGGGTGCGGCGCGAGGCGAGCAGCGCGATCAGCAGGACTCCGGCGCACCAGCCGAGGCCGCCGAGCACAGTGGACGCGGTGTCCACGGTGAACCCGACCGCCGCCTTGGCGTGGATCAGGTCGCCGATCCGGTCGGGCAGCAGCCCGCCGATGTCCCCGAGGTCGCCGAGGCCGGGGATGCTGACCCCACCACCGCCTCCGCCACCGCCCGTGCCCGGCAGCTTGTCGAGCCCGAGCGAGCCGCCGTCGATGGTGATGACGTCGTGTCCCGCCCAGGCCAGCCCGCCCAGCATCGCCACGAACAGCGCCAGCACCGCGCCCGCGCGCGCGAGGAGTTCGGCGGGGGCGACCACAACTCCGGCCGTACGCAGGGACCGTAGGAAGAACCACGACAACAGCAGGGCTCCGACCAGGCTCACCCCGAGTGGCGTGATCTCTATGGCGGTGTGCGCCTCCGCGCCCTTCAGACCGAATGCCGACACATCGCCGGACGGAGAGACCGAACCACCGGCCCCCAGGGCCACAACAGCCGCGGTCATCGGGCCCAGTGACCCCGCCGTGTCCGCCCGCAGCAGGTGCAGCCCGAGCGCGGCCGTACCCGCCATCCCTATCAACGCCCAGCTGACGGCGGCGGTCGCCGACAGCAGGATGTCGCCCCACGGCAGCCTCGTGCCGTGTCGCGCGGTCTCGACTCCCGTGGCAGAGCTCATGGCAGACCCCCCCGATCCGCGGCGCGGCCGGCGGCCGCTCTGTCCCCCTCGCGGGGGATTACCACTCTCCGGGCCGGTTTCAACCCCGTCAACGGGATGAGTTGAAGCGCTCGTCGGCGCTCTTTGCAAGGCCCGACTTTCGGTCAGAGGGCGGAGCCTGAAATAGTTCCCCACGATGTTCGACATCCCTAGACTCCCTGTGTTGGGGGTAACTCGGGGGACAACTCAGTGGGGCATGGAGTGCCGGAACTCGTACTGGAATCAAACGGACGGACCTGGACGCTCGATGCGTCCCGGACCTATAACCTCGGACGCGATCCGCAGGGGGACATCGTGTTCGACGACGCCAGGGTCTCCTGGCGCCACGCCACGGTCAGCTTCAACGGCCGCAGTTGGGTGATCGAGGACCACGGCAGCACCAACGGCACGTTCGTGCAGGGCCAGCGGATCCCGCAGCAGACGGAGATCGGCCCCGGCTCGGCGGTGCACCTCGGCAACGCGACCGACGGACCGCGCCTGAACCTCTCCGGCGCCGCGGCGGCGGTCGCGCAGCCCCAGCAGCAGCCGTACGCGGCCCAGGGCGCGGGCCCCGGCTGGGCCCAGCAGGCCCCGCCGCAGCCGACGTCCCAGCCGCAGGCCGCGCAGGCCGGCTGGCAGCAGCCACAGCAGGCCGCGCCGGTTCCGCAGCAGATTCCGCAGCAGCAGAGCGGTCCGGGCGAGGGTTACGCGCAGAACGTGCCCGGTGGTGGCGCGGGGGCGCCGCCGGTCTACGGCGACCGCAGCCCGACCACGTTCCACCAGTTCTCCCTGGGCCGTGTGATGCACATCGGCCGCGCGCTGGAGAACGAGCTGGTCGTCTCCGACCTCCAGGTCTCGCGCCACCACGCGGAGTTCCACGCCACGCCCGACGGCCGCTTCGAGATCCGCGACCTGGGCTCGCACAACGGCACGTACGTCAACGGCCAGCCGATCGCCAAGGGCGGCTCGGCGGTACTCGGCCCGAACGACATCGTCGGTGTCGGCCACTCCACCTTCCGCATCGTCGGCGACCGCCTCGAGGAGTTCGTCGACACCGGTGAGGTGTCCTTCTCCGCCCGTCACCTGACCGTGACGGTCGACGGCGGCAAGCAGATCCTGAAGGACGTCTCGTTCGGCGTCCCGGAGAAGTCCCTGATCGCGGTCATCGGCCCGTCCGGCTCCGGCAAGTCCACCCTCCTGAAGGCGCTCACCGGCTACCGGCCCGCCAACCAGGGCGAGGTCCTGTACGACAACCGGAACCTGTACAAGCAGTTCGCCGAGCTGCGTCAGCGCATCGGTCTGGTCCCGCAGGACGACATCCTGCACAAGGAGCTGACCGTCAAGAAGGCCCTGAAGTACGCGGCCAAGCTGCGCTTCCCGGCCGACACCACGGCCGCCGAGCGCGACGCCCGCATCGACGAGGTGCTGCGCGAGCTCAAGCTGGACATCCACAAGGACAAGAAGGTCACCTCCCTCTCCGGTGGCCAGCGCAAGCGTGTCTCGGTGGCCCTGGAGCTGCTCACCAAGCCGTCCCTGATCTTCCTGGACGAGCCGACCTCCGGCCTCGACCCGGGCATGGACCGCGACGTCATGCAGCTGCTGCGCGGCCTCGCGGACGACGGCCGTACGGTCCTCGTCGTCACCCACTCGGTGGCCGAGCTGGCGCTGTGCGACAAGCTGCTGGTGATGGCACCGGGCGGCGCGGTCGCCTACTTCGGCCCGCCCGAGGAGGCGCTGAACTTCTTCGGCTACGACACCTGGGCCGACGTCTTCTCCGCCTTCGAGAACTACCGCGACTACGACTGGGCCGGCCGCTGGAAGGGCTCGCAGCACTACCAGATGTACGCAGCGGACATCGACGCCGTCGCCCCACAGTCCGTACCCATGCCTCCGCCACAGGCGATGAAGCCGCCCAAGCCGCAGGGCTGGGGCTCGCAGCTGATGACCCTGATCCGGCGGTACGTGACGGTCATCGCCTCCGACAAGGGCTTCCTGGCGCTGACGGTGATCCTGCCGGCGGTGCTCGGCGCGGTCAGCCTGCTCATCGACTCGGACAAGGGGCTGCTGGTCAACCCGGTGAACCCGAGGACGCACGTGCCCGTCCCGAACGGCACGGCGACCACGGTTCTGCTGATCCTCGCCGTGGGCGCGTGCTTCGCGGGAGCGGCGAACTCCGTGCGTGAGCTGATCAAGGAACGGGTCATCTACGAGAGGGAGCGGGCGACCGGCCTGTCCCGGTCGGCATACCTGATGTCCAAGGTGGTCGTGCTGGGCGCGGTCACCGTGCTTCAGGGGCTGATGGTCGGCCTGATCGGCTTCTCCAGCCGGGAGATCCCCGACCGGGGCCTCGTCCTGGGCGGCTCCACGCTGTTCGAGCTGTGCGTGCCGATCATGGCGCTGGGCTTCACCTCGATGATGGTCGGCCTGGTCATCTCCTCGTTGGTGAAGACCGCCGAGAAGACCATGCCGCTGCTGGTCATGTTCGCGATCATCCAGGTCGTGTTCACCGGCTGCCTGTTCACCCTGCACGGCACGCTCGGCGTCAACGAGTTCTCGTACCTGATGCCGTCCCGCTGGGCGGTGGCCGCCGCCGGCACCACGCTGGACTTCAACAACATCGCCCCGAACGCCGACGACCCGACGAACACGGACCCGCTGTGGGACCACCAGGCCTCCGCCTGGGGCATGGACATGGTCGCGCTGATCGCCCTCGGCGTGCTCTGCGGCTTCCTCGTGGCCCGCTTCCTGCGCCGCCACGAGCCCGAGGTCATGCGCAAGTAACCGGGCCCGGGCCCGGCCCGTGCGACGACGAAGGGCGGCACCCGCAACGGGTGCCGCCCTTTTCGTCATTTGCGATCTGAAGAGGTCCGCGCCGACCTCAGTACGCGCTGTTGACGTTGTCCATCGAGCCGTACTTGTCGGCCGCGTAGTTGCAGGCGGCCGTGATGTTGGCGACCGGGTCGTAGATGTTCCACGAGGTGCCGGGCACGTGGTACGCCTTGAAGGTCGGCGGGATGACCTGGAGCAGGCCCTTGGACGGGATGCCGTTGATGGCGTTGACGTCCCAGTCGTTGATCGCGCGGGGGTTGCCGGAGGACTCCCGCATGATGTTGCGGTGCAGGCCGCTGTAGCTGCCCGGGATGCCCTTGGCCTTCATGATGTCCAGGGACTGCCGGATCCAGCCGTCCAGGTTGTCGGCGTAGCTCTTCGCGGCGACCGGCTTGACGGCGGGGCGCGCGGCGGACCGGCCGGCGGCCGCCTGCACGGCACGTGCCTTGGCAGCGCGCACCTGAGCGGCCTTCTTGGCGGCGGCAGCGGCGGCGGTCTTCTTCGCCGTGGCCGCGGCTGCCTTCTTCGCCGCCGTGTCCAGCGCGGCCTGCTTCTTCGCCGCGATGGCCTCGACCTTCACGGTCTGGGTGGCGAGCTGGTCGGTGACGGCGCCCTTGACGTCCTGGATCCGCTCGGAGCTGTAGGCGACCTGGGGCGCGGACACCGGGGCGCCCGTCGTGATCGTCTTCGCGCTGCTCGGCACCGCCGAGAAGGCGATGGCGGCGACACCGAGGGTGGAGACGCCGGCGATGGCGATCTTGCGGTGCTTGGTCAGGGCCGGACTGAGACGACGGATGCGGAAGTTCTGGGGCATGTCTTTGGACCTCTTCGAATTGCGCGGAGGTCGCTCTCGGCTGGCGGGGGAGTCGGTTCCGTTCCCGCACGAACGCCGCGGGCGGAACCCACGGCGCTGAGCGACGGAGGCAATTCTTAGCGGCCGCAAAACGGACAGGCAAAGGTGTGACGTACGACCCTGGATAGTGGATCAGGGAGGGGCAAAACGGGACAGACTAGAACGTCTGCCCCGTTCATGGACGGACCCTTTATCTCCTATGTCCCTTCGTACGTGATGTGCGCCCTATGTGCGGGCTCACATCGGCCTCACGCCTCCTTCACCAACCGTTGCGTGAGCAATGCACTGCGTGAGGGCCCTCCGCCGCCCGGCCCTTCGGGAGGATGAGGTGTACATCGCCGAACTCGTGCCACAGGTAGCGGCCCCGCAGCGCCTCCTCGTAACCGCGGTCGATCGCCGCCCGCCCCGCCACCGCCTCCAGCATCAGCAGATGCGAGGCCTCGGGTTCGTGCAGCCCGGTCAGCAGCCCCTCGACGACCCGCACCCCGCGCTCCGGCGTGACCACCAGATCGGTCCACCCCCGTGCCGCCCGCACCACCCCGTCCGGACCCGCCGCCGACTCCACCGCCCGCACGGCCGTCGTCCCGACCGCGATGACCCGCCCGTCGCCGCCCCGGGCGGCGTTGATCAGCCGCGCCGACGCCTCCGGCACCGCGAACCGCTCCGGATACGGCGGCTCGTGCGCCTCCGCCGACGCCACCCCGGTGTGCAGCGTGATCGGCGCGAACCGCACCCCCCGGCTCACCAGCTCCGCCACCAGCCCCGCCGTGAAGGGCCGCGCGGCACTCGGCATCTCCGCGCTGCCCGCCCCGTCGTCCGACGGCAGCGCGAACACCGTCTGGTACGCGGACAGCGGCTGGTCCCGCTCCGTGTAGGAGTAGCGGATGGGCCGCCCGTGCTCCCGCAGCACCCCAAGGACCTCCGCGCCGTCCGGCCGCGCCCACCACAGCCGCTCATCGCGCCCGCTCAGCGGCTCCTCGAACACCAGCCGCGCCCCGCCCGGCAACGCCACCTCTGTGCCCGCGGGCCCACCCGCACGCGCGCGCGTGGTACCGAGCCCGTCCGGACTCCGCAGCTCGACCGCCCACCGCCCGTCGTCCCCGCGCGTGGAGAAGTGCACCACCACGCGCGCGTCCCCGATCCGCCCGTCCACCGCGGCGGCCAGCGTGGGCGAGGTGTTCACCACCAGCAGGTCCCCGGCCCGCAGCAGCCGCGGCAGCTCGGCGAACCCGTGGTGCGTCACCTCGGTGCCGCGCGAGACCAGCAGCCGTACGGCATCCCGGTCGAGGCCGGGCCCCCGCTGCTCGGCCGGCACCCGCGCCGACAGCTCCTCCGGAACCCGCACCGCGGTGGTCACCGCCCCTCCACCAGAGCCGGCGCCGCGTACCGCCCGCTCGCCGGCCGCTCGTCCAGCAGCCGCAGGAACGCCGGTACGACACTGGCGGGCGCCGGACGCGGATCGTCGTCGTCCGGTACGGCCGCCGCGTACAGATCCGTCGCCATGTCCCCGGGATCCACCGCCCACACCCGCAGCCCGGGCTCCTCCGCGCCGAGCACCGCCACCAGCTGGTCCAGAGCCGCCTTCGACGCCCCGTAGCCGCCCCACGTCTCGTACGCCTCCGCGGCCGCGTCCGAGCTGACCGTGATCACCGTGCCCGCCGCCGACTCCCGCAGCAGCGGCAGCACCTCCTGGACCAGGCCCAGCGCGGCGACCACGTTCACCTCCAGGGCGCGCCGCAGCCCCTCCAGCGGCAGCCTCTCCAGCCGCAGAAGCGGCTCGGCGCCCAGCGCGCTCGCGTTGCTCACCAGCAGATCGACACCGCCCAGCTCGGCCGCCGCACCCACCAGCTCGGCCCGGTGCCCGGCGTCCGTGACGTCACCCGCCAGCGCCTCCACCCGCGTGCCGTGCCCGGTCACCGCCTCCGCCACCGCACCGAGCGCCTCGGCACCCCGGGCGTCCAGCACCAGATCCCAGCCCCGCGCGGCCAGCGCCTCGGCGAGCGCCCGCCCCAGCCCCTTCGAGGCCCCCGTGATGATCCCTACCGGCATGACAACCGTCCCCTCGTTCTCGGCCGCCTCCATCGGCGGTGACCTCAACGTAGGAACGGCACGGTCCCCGCCGCCTCGGACGCGGGCCCCAATGCGGCGGGTCCCTTCGCCCTACGCCACCGGCCCGGGACCCGCGCCCTACGCCACCGGTACGGGACCCGTGCCCTAGGCCGCAGGCCTACGCCACCCGCCCTAGGCCCACCGGCCCGGCCGATGCCGCCATCGGTCCCATCCGCGCTGTCACACCCCGCCGGTACCGTGAAGTCATGAGTCAAGGCCCCAGGTCCGGCCTCGCCGCGGTGAGCTCCGCGCTGCTGGCCATGAGCAGGCATCTCGAGGTGCGGGACGTCCTCAAGACGATCGTCGCCTCGGCCCGCGAGCTGCTCGACGCGCAGTACGCCGCCCTCGGCGTCCCGGACGACCACGGCGGCTTCGCCCAGTTCGTCGTCGACGGAGTCAGCGAGGCCCAGTGGAAGGCCATCGGCCCGCTCCCGCGCCGGCACGGCATCCTCGCCGCGATGCTGGACGAGGCCCGCCCCGAGCGCCTCGCCGACGTGCGCAAGGACCCCCGCTTCGAGGGCTGGCCGTCCGCGCACCCCGACATGTCCGACTTCCTGGGCCTGCCGATCAAGGACGGCGACGAGGTCATCGGCGCGCTGTTCCTGGCCAACAAGAACTGCCCCAAGCCCGAGGGAAGCTGCGGCTTCACGGAAGAGGACGAGCAGTTGCTCGCCATCCTCGCCCAGCATGCCGCGATCGCCCTCACCAACGCCCGCCTCTACGAGCGCAGCCGCGAACTGACCATCGCCGAGGAACGCTCCCGCCTCGCGCACGAGCTGCACGACGCGGTCAGCCAGAAGCTGTTCTCCCTGCGCCTGACCGCCCAGGCGGCGGCCGCACTCGTCGACCGCGACCCGGGCCGCGCCAAGGGCGAGCTGCAACAGGTGGCGGCGCTCGCCGCCGAGGCCGCCGACGAACTGCGCGCCGCCGTCGTGGAGTTGCGGCCCGCGGCCCTCGACGAGGACGGCCTGGTCGCCACCCTGCGCACCCAGATACAGGTCCTCGACCGAGCCCACAGCTCACGCGTGACGTTCGCCGCCCGCAGCTTCCGCGCCCTGCCCGCCGCCCAGGAGGAGGCGATGCTGCGCGTCGCCCAGGAAGCCCTGCACAACGCCCTGCGGCACTCCGGGGCCGAGCACGTCGACGTGACCGTGGACCGGCGCGGCTGCGGAGCCGTCCTGCGCGTCACCGACGACGGCCGCGGCTTCGACCCGCAGTCCGTCCGCCGCGCCGGCCGCCACCTCGGCCTGGTCTCCATGCGGGACCGGGCGAGCGGCGTCGGCGGCAGACTCACCGTGGAATCGGCGCCCGGCAAGGGCACCGCGATCGAGATGGAGGTCCCCGGTGGCTGACGCGATCAGGGTGCTGCTCGTCGACGACCACCAGGTCGTCCGCCGGGGCCTGCGCACCTTCCTGGAGGTCCAGGACGACATCGAGGTGGTGGGCGAGGCGGCCGACGGCGCCGAGGGAGTCGACCGCGCCGAGGAACTGCGGCCCGACGTCGTCCTGATGGACGTGAAGATGCCGGGCATGGACGGCATCGACGCGCTGCGCAGGCTCCGCGAACTCGACAACCCCGCGCGCGTGCTGATCGTCACCAGCTTCACCGAACAGCGCACGGTGGTACCGGCCCTGCGCGCGGGCGCCGCCGGATACGTGTACAAGGACGTCGATCCCGACGCGCTCGCCGGCGCCATCCGCTCCGTCCACGCCGGCCACGTCCTGCTCCAGTCGGAGGTCGCCGACGTCCTGCTGTCCCAGGAGGAGGCCAACTCCGGCCAGGGCAGGGGCGGCTCGCTCACCGAACGGGAGCGCGAGGTGCTCGGCCTCATAGCCGACGGCCGCTCCAACCGGGAGATCGCCCGCGCCCTGGTCCTCTCCGAGAAGACCGTCAAGACGCACGTCTCGAACATCCTGATGAAACTCGACCTGGCGGACCGCACACAGGCGGCGTTGTGGGCGGTACGTCACGGTGTGACGGGCTGAGATTCATACCATCGCGGGAATGTCCCCCTGATGGCGCATCCTCCGGCGATCTCCGGCGTTCTCCAGTGCGTGCCGCGGCGACTGCCGCGGCGCTCACCAAGGAGGGGTTGAAGAAGTGAAGCACCTGAAGAAGGCGGCGGCCGTGACGATGGTGGCCGGTGGTCTGATCGCGGCCGGTGCCGGAATGGCCTCCGCCACCACCGGCGGCGCCTGGGCGGGCGGCGAGGCCAAGGGTTCGCCGGGCGTCGTCTCGGGCAACGTCGTCCAGGCTCCGGTGCACGTCCCGGTGAACGCGGTGGGCAACAGCGTGAACGTCATCGGCGTGCTGAACCCGGCCTTCGGCAACCTGGGCCTCAACCACTGAGCCCACCCGACCAAGACCCAGGCCTCCCGAGTGCACCGGGGGGCCTGTCAGGTTTTCCGGGGCGCCCTCTCAACGCCGGTCTGCACCATCCAGCCCGTCCGGCGTTTGAGGACGAGGCCGTTCAGGCCGATACCGGGGTCTGGGGCAGAGCCCCCAGCAACGGACGCGCACCCCCAGGCACCCGCACCCGAGCACTCAGCGAACCCCTCGCTCCCGCTCCTCCACAACGGAGTTGTACGCCGCGACCTGCGCCCGCCGAGCCGTCCGCTCCACAGGCCTCAGCGCCTCCACCCGCGCCGCCATCTCAGCGGAGCTGACCGCACCCCCGTGCCCGTTGTCATGAGCGAGGGACACCAGCAGCCCCACCCGCTGCGCCAGCTCCAGCACCCGCACCGCCCGCGGCGGATACCCCGGCGCCAACACCTCCCGCCCCCGCTCGGCGCGAGCCCGATACGCGTCGATCGCCGCCTCCGCCACCGGCCCCGACCCGGCGACGTCCAGCCGCGACAGCATCTCGGTCGCGTCCCGCAAGGCCTCCGCCAGCTCGCGCTCGGCCTCACCCAGCGACGGCACATCGGCCGGCGGAGCCTCCTGCACGGGAAGCGCGTGCCAGACCACCTCGACATGCACATCACCGGCCGGCCCGGCCTCGTACACCTCCGGCACCAGTCCGAGAGCGGCGCCGTGACCGATCACCGCCTCCTCCGACTCCAGAGCCCGCGCATTGAACTCCGGCGGTCCGCTCAGCCCCAGCGGATGCCCGGGCCGAGGCAGCGCGACCCGCAGCCCGGTCACCCCCAGCGCCCGCAGCCGCCCCAGCGCGAGCGTGAGACCGACCGGCGCCGACTCGCCCGGCAACCCCTCCACCCGGTGGACGGCGTCCTCCCCGACGATGGCGAGCACGGCGTCATCCGGCGAGACAAATCCGGCCAAAAGGGCATTTCCCCAAGCGGCGAGTCGTCCTGCACGTGGTTCCGAGAGCATGCCCCCACCCTAAGGACCGGACCGATGGAATGGAGCGCCGCACTCGTGGCGTAGATTTCATATGGGCTGCGCCCATCGGCGCGGCGGACCGAGCCACAGGCGTACGCGACAGCCGAGACCGGCCACACTGCAAGGGGAGACAACGCGCTCATGAGCGATGTTCTGGAGCTTCAGGACGTATCCGTGGTCCGCGAGGGCAGGGCTCTGGTGGACCAGGTCTCCTGGTCGGTCAAGGAGGGCGAGCGCTGGGTCATCCTCGGCCCCAACGGCGCCGGCAAGACCACCCTCCTGAACGTCGCCTCCAGCTACCTCTTCCCCAGCAAGGGCACCGCCACCATCCTCGGCGAGACCCTCGGCAAGCCCGGCACCGACGTCTTCGAACTGCGCCCCCGCATCGGCATGGCCGGCATCGCCATGGCCGAGAAGCTCCCCAAGCGCCAGACCGTCCTGCAGACCGTGCTGACCGCCGCGTACGGCATGACGGCCGGCTGGCAGGAGGAGTACGACGAGATCGACGAGCAGCGCGCCCGCGCCTTCCTCGACCGTCTCGGCATGAGCGACTACCTCGAGCGGCGCTTCGGCAGCCTCTCCGAGGGCGAGCGCAAGCGCACCCTCATCGCCCGCGCCCTGATGACCGACCCCGAACTGCTGCTCCTCGACGAGCCCGCGGCCGGCCTCGACCTCGGCGGTCGCGAGGACCTGGTCCGCCGCCTCGGCCGCCTCGCCCGCGACCCCATCGCCCCCTCGATGATCATGGTGACCCACCATGTCGAGGAAATCGCCCCCGGCTTCACCCACGTCCTCATGATCCGTCAGGGCAAGGTCCTCGCCGCGGGCCCGCTGGAGCTCGAGCTCAGCTCCCGCAACCTCTCTCTCTGCTTCGGCCTCCCGCTCGTCGTCGAACAGGTCGGCGACCGCTGGACCGCCCAGGGGCTGCCCCTGTCCTGACCCGGTGCGCCCTGTCCGCGGCAGACCCGCGGCCCTACCATGACCATGTGAACGACATCGACGCATGGGTGTGGTGGCTGGTCGGCGCGGCAGCGCTCGGAATCCCGCTCGTGGTCACGGCGATGCCCGAGTTCGGCATGCTCGCGGTGGGCGCCGTCGCGGCCGCGGTCGTCGCCGGCCTCGGCCCCGGCGTCGTGGCCCAGGTCCTCGCCTTCGTCATCGTCTCGGTCGCGCTCATCGCCGTCGTACGGCCCATCGCGGCCCGGCACGGCAGACAGCTCCCCCGACTCGTCACGGGCATCGACGCGTTGAAGGGAAAGCAAGCCGTCGTCCTGGAGCGCGTCGACGGCTCCGGCGGCCGGATCAAGCTCGCCGGAGAAGTGTGGTCCGCGCGCTCTCTCCACACCGAACGCGCCTACGACGTGGGCCAGGAGGTGGACGTCGTGGACATCGAAGGAGCCACCGCGATCGTCATCTGACCTCGTAGGATTCAACTGGACCGAACACCGCACGAGTTGCGCGACGGTCTGTCAGACTCGACCAGCAAGATCTTCAACAGCCATACGATCTTCCGAGGCGCCGAGGCGGAGAAGGGTACGGGGAACACGATGGAACCGGTCATCATCGTCCTGATCATTCTGGTGGTGTTGGTCTTCATCGCCCTGATCAAGACCATCCAGGTCATCCCACAGGCCAGCGCCGCCATCGTCGAGCGCTTCGGCCGCTACACGCGGACGCTGAACGCGGGCCTCAACATCGTCGTCCCGTTCATCGACACCATCCGCAACCGCATCGACCTGCGTGAACAGGTCGTGCCGTTCCCGCCCCAGCCGGTGATCACCCAGGACAACCTGGTCGTCAACATCGACACCGTCATCTACTACCAGGTGACCGACGCCCGGGCCGCGACCTACGAGGTCGCCAGCTACATCCAGGCCATCGAACAGCTCACCGTCACCACACTCCGCAACATCATCGGCGGCATGGACCTCGAGCGGACCCTGACCTCACGCGAGGAGATCAACGCGGCCCTGCGCGGCGTCCTCGACGAGGCCACCGGCAAGTGGGGCATCCGCGTCAACCGCGTCGAGCTCAAGGCCATCGAACCGCCCACCTCCATCCAGGACTCGATGGAGAAGCAGATGCGCGCCGACCGTGACAAGCGCGCCGCGATCCTCACCGCCGAAGGTACGCGCCAGGCCGCCATCCTCACCGCGGAGGGCGAGAAGCAGTCCCAGATCCTGCGCGCCGAGGGTGAGGCCAAGGCCGCCGCCCTGCGCGCCGAGGGCGAGGCACAGGCCGTCCGTACGGTCTTCGAGGCGATCCACGCCGGCGACCCGGACCAGAAGCTCCTCTCCTACCAGTACCTCCAGATGCTCCCGAAGATCGCCGAGGGCAACGCCAACAAGCTCTGGATCGTCCCCAGCGAAATCGGCGACGCCCTCAAGGGACTGTCCGGCGCGATGGGCAACTTCGGCCCACTGGCGGGCGGCTCCGGCGGCGGCTCCGGGAACGTCCCGGACCAGCGCCGTGAGAAGCCGTCGATCGACTGACCTGTGGCGCACGTGAGTGGGGCCCGCCTTCTCCATGAAGGCGGGCCCCACTCACGTACCACCGCGACGGCCTAGGCCGCCGCCGCGCTCTGCGCCAGCCAATCGGGCAGCGCACCCAAGTCCTCCTGCCCCAGAGCCAAGAGCATCGCATCGGCCGGCGTCGGCTCGAACGGCTGCCGCAGCAGCGCCATGCCCGCCTCCACCGGCGTCCGGTTGGCCTTGCGGTGGTTGTCCTCCGCGCACGCGGCGACCGTGTTCAGCCACGTGTCCTGACCACCCTGCGCCCGCGGCACCACGTGGTCCACGGTCGTCGCCCGCCGGCCGCAGTACGCGCACCGGTGCCGGTCCCGTACCAGCACACCCCGCCTCGACCACGGTGCTTGTCTTCGGAACGGCACCCGTACGTATCTGCACAGCCGGATCACCCGGGGCGCGGGTATGTCCACATCGGCGCCCCGCATGCGCAGTTCGGGGTGGGCCTGCTCGACGACGGCCTTGGCCGTCAGAACCAGCACGACGGCTCGGTTCAGAGTCACCGTCGACAGCGGCTCGAAGCTCGCGTTCAGCACCAGCGTGTCACGCATCCAGCCCACCTCCCATGTGCACCGGCCCACCCCCCGGCGGGCTTGGATCAACTCTGGACGGGCGCGCCGAGATGGACAACGCAATAAAAAATGCCCGCCTCTGATCACTTCCAAGACCAGAGGCGGGCAAACGTTCCATGAACGCTGGGCTCAATCAGGCTTTTCCGGGGTTCTCGTACTCGCCGATGAGCTGGGCCCGGGCGATCGCGTGGAACCGCAGGTTGAAACCGACCACGGCGGGCGAAGCTTCGGAATCCGGACCGAGCTTCTCCTGGTCCACCGCGTACACCGTGAAGACGTACCGGTGCGGCCCGTCCCCGGGCGGCGGCGCGGCACCGCCGAAGTCCTTCGTCCCGTAGTCGTTCCGCGCGTGCACGGCCCCCTCGGGCAGCCCCTCGAACTTGCCGCCGCCCGCACCCGCCGGCAACTCGGTCACCGAGGCCGGAATGTCGAACACGACCCAGTGCCAGAACCCGCTGCCCGTAGGGGCGTCGGGGTCGTAGCAGGTCACGGCGAAGCTCTTGGTCCCGGACGGGAAGCCCTCCCACCGCAGCTGCGGTGAGGTGTTGCCGGCCGCGTGTACCTGAGCGTCCTTGAGCGTCGCGCCCTCCTGGACGTCCTCGCTCGTCACCGTGAACGACGGCACGGGCGGGTGGAAGTCATGGGGGAGCGGCCGCCTCTTGAGCTCGGTCACCTCGGTACCTCCTGAACGGTTCTGGAGTCAGTGACTCCGAGCCTAGGGCCCTAGAACCAGTTGCGCTTGCTGCCGACCTCGGACAGCCACTGGTTGAGGTAGGCCGCCCAGTCGGTCGACTGGTAGTCGTGCAGCCCCACCTGGAACGACCGGTAGGTGTCGCTGCCCTCGCTGAACAGCCCGGGCTTCTTGTCCATCTCCAGCACCACGTCCATGGCGTGCTCGTCGGCCACGAAGCTCAGCTCGACCTGGTTCAGACCCCGGTACTGCGACGGCGGGTGGAACTCGACCTCCTGGTAGAACGGCAGCCGCTGGCGCGTGCCCCGGATGTGGCCGCGCTCCATGTCCGCGTTCTTGAAGCGGAAGCCCAGCTGAATGAAGGCGTCCAGGATCGCCTTCTGCGCCGGCAGCGGGTGCACGTTGATCGGGTCGAGGTCACCCGAGTCCACCGCCCGCGCGATCTCCAGCTCGGTCCGCACACCGATGTGCATCCCGCGCAGCGTCTGCCCGTCGATCATCGTGATCGGCGTCTCCCACGGGATCTCCAGCCCGAACGGCACCGCGTGCACGGCCCCGGCCTGGAGCTCGAAGGCCCCGCCGAGCCGCAGCTTGGTGAACTCGATGTTCTGCTTGTACTCCTCGTCGCCGCTCTCCACCTCGACCTGCGCCTGCAGGCCGACGGACAGACCCTCGATGTTCTGGTTCACGGACCCGCCCTGGATCCGCACCTCACCCTGGACGACACCTCCGGGCACCACGTTGATCTCGGCCAGCTCCGTCTCGACCGAAGCCCCGCCGGCCCCGAGGCTCGCGAGCAGCTTCTTGAACGCCATGACTCTCCCTTTACGAACGGATCCTTGATCCCTAGAAACGCGATCGACGCACGACCGGTTCCGCGCCCACACCCTGGCAAGCCGACAGAACCTTGACCAGCCCTTGGGATCCACTCGTCTGGACTACGCTCGTACGCCATGATCGCGCCCTCGGACCGTACGCCCCTGCCCAGGAAGTTCTTCGACCGGCCCGTCCTCGAGGTCGCGCCCGACCTGCTGGGCCGCGTCCTCGTCCGTACGACACCGGACGGCCCGATCGCGGTGCGCCTTACGGAGGTCGAGGCATACGACGGTATGAACGACCCCGGCTCCCACGCCTATCGCGGGCGCACGGCCCGCAACGACGTGATGTTCGGCCCGCCCGGACACGTGTACGTCTACTTCACGTACGGCATGTGGTTCTGCATGAACCTGGTGTGCGGCCCCGACGGCGTCGCGAGCGCGGTCCTGCTGCGCGCCGGCGAGATCATCGAGGGCAAAGAGCTTGCCCGCAAACGGCGACTCTCAGCCCGAAACGACAAGGAACTGGCCAAAGGCCCGGCCCGCCTCGCCACGGCCCTGGGCGTCGACCGCGCCCTCGACGGCACGGATGCCTGCGCCACGGGGGAGACGCCCCTGCGGATCCTGACCGGGACCCCTGTCCCCTCCGACCAGGTACGCAACGGTCCGCGCACCGGAGTCGCCGGCGACGGCGGGAACGGGGACATCCACCCCTGGCGCTTCTGGATCGCCGACGACCCGACCGTGAGCCCCTATCGGGCCCATGTGCCACGGCGCCGTCGAAGTTGACTCGCGTGGGCGAGGTGCGTAATGTAGCCCGAGCCGCTGAACCGGGTACGGCAATCGCCAGCAGCCGGAGCGGCCAACCCACTACTTACGACTCCCCTCTGCTGGGGACGTTTTCGGCGTGTCCGCATGCCCGAATTCGAACCCGCGGAACTCGATTATGAGCTCGCGAGGGAATCGGCTAACGTAGTGAATGTCGAAAGGCCGACGAGCGAAAGCGAGAAGGCCTGCGGCAAATCCCGCCGACAGGGAATCGGACGCCGAAAGGATCTGATAGAGTCGGAAACGCAAGACCGAAGGGAAGCGCCCGGAGGAAAGCCGCGAGAGATTCTCTCGGGTGAGTACAAAGGAAGCGACCGTTCCTTGAGAACTCAACAGCGTGCCAAAAATCAACGCCAGATATGTTGATACCCCGTCTCCGGTC
>NZ_JBSGZV010000026.1:0-131134 GCF_053611185.1 Streptomyces sp. NPDC054834
CCAGGCCCCTGTTCAGCCGCGTCGTTGAAGGTGGCCTGCCACTCGGTGCGAGCAGTACGGGGCAGGCTCACTGATCAGGTTGGAAAGGGCTCATTCCCAGCCCGTTGTCGAGCAGGACGACACGCCGGGCATGACGAGGAATGTCGATGTCGACCTCTACGAGGCTGCCGTCCGGCCTTTCGTGTATCGAGTAGCGACGGGCGCGTGTGCGATCACCCGCGTATCGCATCACTGCGCCGGTCACGACGCTTGCGCCGATCAGCCCGGCGACGCCCACGGTAAATTGGCGTTCCAATGACGCCACGTTCCCTCCCCGGCGATGTACAAGTGACTGCCATCCCGAAAGCTAGCACGCAGTATCGGGTTAAAATAACGGGGTTAATTGATTCTTCGGCCCGGGCGGTTGTTCTCGCGGGGCAGGGTGGCCCGGCCGGGTGCACTCCGGCTGTACTTGCGGAGTTCTATGTAGAGCTCGCCTATCATTTTTTTCAGGGCGGCATTTTCTTGGGTCAGTTCCGCTATACGGGCTGCGTCTTCGCCGCTTCTTCCGCCCTCGCCGGCCAGGCCGTTGCGGCCTCCTTCGATGAATTGCCGACGCCAGTTCGAAACGGACTGTTCGGAGACTCTGGCCTCTCGCGCGGCTTCACCCGCCGTCAGTTCACGGCTCACTACTCTAAGTATCAGAGCGAGTTTTTTGTCCGTCGGCAGTATCGGCGGACGTCCCATCTGCGACCCCGTCCTCTTGTTCACCTGCGTGCGTTGACTCGCCGTCTTCACGGTTTGACGTAGCAGCAGATGAACATGGGGGCATGCTCGTTGTAGGGGGTGCCGTCCCACCGCGCCATGTGGGCCTCGCGCTCCAGTCCGGCGGCCCGGGCGTAGCCGTCGATGTCCTCAGGAGTGGTCAGGCGAGTGAGCTCAGAGCCGACCCGGGTCGTGCCGTCGGCACCGTACAGGATGTGGGAGCAGTGCCACCGGTCGTCGGCGAGCAGCGTGGAATGGGTCTGCACCCCGGTGCCGGGCTCCGGGTAGGGGACGAAGTAGGTGGTGCGGGTCCGTCCTTCGTGCAGTTCCAGAATGGGCGGCTTGTTGTGTGTCTCGATCACCAGCCGGCCGCCGGGGACGAGGAGGTCGGCGGCGCGCTGGACCGCCTGTCGCTGGTCCTCCGGTGTGGTCAGCACGGAGAGGGTCGCGCATACGCAGTAGACCAATCCGTAGTGGGACTGCTCGGTGTACGTGCGTATGTCCCCGTGTACGGGGGTGACGTCACCGCCGTGCTTCAGTTTGACGCGCAGCGCATCCAGCATCTCGGGAGAAGAGTCGACGCCCGTCACACGGCCGACATCTGCGGAGAGCGGGATGGCGATCCTTCCCGTGCCGACGCCGAACTCGAGAGTCCCCGCCTCAGGATCGGGATGGAGAGCCTTCAGGCCCTCCACTGCCTCTGCGGTGACACTGTCGTCCGGTATCAGTCGGTCATACCACCCCGCGAACTGCCGCCCATAGCCGATGTCCTGAACCCCGTTTTTCATCGGTATTCCTCTCTTGGCCCCCACTATCGGTACCAGTGGGCGCCGCCGTGAAACGAGGAACTGGAGCGAGGCAAGGAATGAAAGGCTCGCAGAGACGGCCGAGTACTATAACTCGGCCGTAAGCATGGTTGGTCAGACCAGCAGATCCTGTCGATTCAGCAGTGACGCCTCAGCGAGGTATACGTGGGGGGAGTGACTTCGCCATACACGTTATCAGTCCCTCTGTGCGACGGCAATGGACTTTCTGTGGGCGAAGTGCGCCTGACCGGGCCGCGGTTGACTGCCTCGATGCCGCAACAGAACAGCGGATGAATTAGCCAGGAAGGCCGATTGTGGACGGCTCGGGCAGAAGTCCGCTCGCCGGGCGGCGCACGGTCCCGCTCTGTTCGGCCGCGCAACGGGCAGGAAGCAGACGGCCGTCTCGGTCCGCGGTGCCTTGCGGCGGGACACGAGAGCCCCTCTCGTTGCTGGTGTGAAGATCGCGATCCGGTGCCGGGCCGGGGACAGCACGCCTAGGCCGCCAACTCGGGCACGTCACGTATGCCGAAACAGCGCCGCAGTACGGAGCGGGCAGCCAGGTAGCCGGACATACCGTGGACCCCCGGGCCGGGCGGGGTGGCGGAGGAGCACAGGAAGACGCCCGGCAGCGGTGTGCGGTAGGGGTCGATGCGGGCGACGGGGCGCGCGAGGCTCTGGTACAGGGTCATGGCGCCGGTTCCGATGTCCCCGCCCACATAGTTGGGGTTGTAGTGCTCGTAGGCCGCGGCGGACACGGAGCGGTGGGCGATCACGGTATCGGTGAAGCCGGGGGCGTATCGCTCGATGCGGGCGCGCACGAGGTCGTAGGGGTCGGTCGGATCACCGTTCGGTACGTGCGCGTACGCCCACACCGGGCGTGTGCCGGCCCGTGCGCGTCCGGGGTCGGTCACCGCCGGATCCACGACGAGCACGAAGGGCTCCCCGGTCCGTACCCCGCGGGCGGTCGCCGTCTCCTGTCTGACCATCTCGGCGTGTGTGCCGCCCAGATGCACCGATCCGGCCCGGCCCACCGCGGGTGCCGACCACGGGATCGGCCCGGACACCAGGAAGTCGACCTTGGCGGCGCCGGGACCGTAGCGGAACCGGGCCAGGGCGCGCGCGTAGGGGCCGGCCAGCCGGTCGCCCGCGAGGGCCAGGAAACCTTTGGGACTGACGTCCAGCAGCACGGCGCGGGCTCCGTCCACCTCGGCCAGGTCCCGCACGTGGTGTCCGGTGCGGAAGACTCCCCCGTACGCCGTGATGTCCTCGGCCATCGCCTGTGCGATGCGGCCGCTGCCACCACGCGGCAACGGCCACCCGGTACCGTGTGCGAGGTGGCCGAGAAGCATGGCCACCGTGCCGGCTGCGAGGCTCGGCAGCCTGCCCACCGCGTGCGCGGCGACACCGGTGAGGAGCGCCGCCGCCTCCTCGCCGAAGCGTGCCGCGCCCAGACCGCTGCCGTGCACTGCCACCCGACGGGCGAGCAGCAGTGCGGCGGCAGGGTCTCGCGGAAGCCTGCGCTGTCCGGAGAGGACCAGGTCGACGACGCCTTCGCTGTGCTCGAGCAGAGGACCCATCAACCGCCGCCACCGACTGCCGTCCGGACCCAGGCCGTCGCAGGTCGCCGCCAGCGAGCGGTGGGCGAGGGCTGCGCGGCCTCCGCCGAGCGGGTGTGCGTAGCTGATATCCGGATGCAGGAGTTCGACGCCGCGGGCCGCCAGGTCGAACTCCTGGAAGAACGGGGAAGCGGCGGCCATGGGATGCACCGCGGAACAGATGTCGTGCACGACGTCGGAGTCGAACAAGGACGTGGTGCGCAGGCCTCCGCCGACAGCATCGGCTTTCTCGTAGAGCTCTACGCGCAGACCCGCGCGAGCGAGGACCACGCCGGCTGCCAGGCCGTTGGGCCCCGTGCCCACGATGGCCACATCAGCGCTGTTCACCCGTGCTCCTCGCTCTCGGCGGACCGAGCCCGGAACCCTGGCGTGAGGCGAGCCCCCGGGCACTGACCCGGATACCCGAACGCCGCTTCTGAGCCCGCCTGGAAGTTAACACGCCGCGCGGCCATAAAATTACGGTGTTAATTGACTGTGCAGCGCTCATTACCGGGAACGGAGAGGATGTGGCTGTTCGGCATGAACCATGGGTCTGCCGTTCGTGCCGCTGGGTTTCTTTCGGTGCCAGAAGGTGTGTTAGAAGTCCCGTCGACCTGCCTTCTACGAGAGGAGAACACGATGCGCGTCTCCCAGGAGCCGACTGCTACCGAAGCCGCCCTCTTCGCCAACTCCAGGCTCAGGAACGTCGGTCCGGGCTCGGTGAGGAAGAGCCTGGCCCGTCCGGTGATGTGTCTGGAGACCGCCACCACGGCAGAAGTGCTGGCGACACACCACGTCGCTGCGACCGCCACCACCGTCACGGTGCCGGCCACGGTGACCGTGGGCCACTTCTGACCGGCCCACCGCGCGGGCTGCCAGGAGCGGCGGCTGCCGGAAGTGAGGCCGGGGGCACCCGGGCCGCCGACGTGTCCCCGGTACCTCGGTCATCGCCGGGCTTCCCCTCGTGTGCCTGCCGGGCGGCGGTCAGTTCTCCGACGGGTCCGCGCACAGCCTCCTCAGCGCCGCCCCGCACCGCCGGGCGTAAGCATGCTGCAAGCCCCGCGTAGCCGCCCCGCCCGCCCGCGCGTACCACTTCGCCGCGCGGCTGAACGCCGCCACCGTCAGCCAGACCGTGCCGTCGCCGGTGCGGTCGACGACGAAGGCCTCCTCGCCGCACTCCGGGTGGCCGGGAAGCGTGCCGTAGGCCCAGCCGGCGCGGCGGGGTTCGTCGACGGTCCAGATGATGCGGCAGGGGGCCTTGATGACGCCGGCCAGGGTGACCGTGACGTCGACCTCCGGGGCGGCGCGGTCCGCGGTGGCGTCCAGGCCGACGCCGATCGCGCGGTGCATCTCCCAGGTGAGGACCGCCTCGGCGGCGCGGCGGAAGACCTGCTCGCCCTCGCCTATGCGCGTGCGCACGTGGAGCGGGTGGAAGCCGGGCGGGCAGGCGGCGAGGTCCTCGCGGGTCGCGCCGACCGGCTCGTAGGTGAAGGACGCCGAAGACATGGGACCCAAGAGTAAGGCGGCCCCCGGGAGCGACTTCGTCCCGGGGGCCGCTGCGGCTAAGTGGCCGGCGTCAGCTGACGTTGACCGCCGACCAGGCCGCCGCCACCGCGTTGTACTCGGTGCTGCCGGAGCCGTAGAGCGCGGCGGCCGCCGAGAGGGTGCCGGTGCGCGCCGACTTGTAGTTCGTCGTCGACGTGAAGTACGTCGTCAGCGCCTTGTACCAGATCTGGAGCGCCTTGGCGCGGCCGATGCCGGTGACCGTGGAGCCGTTGTACGTGGGGGAGTTGTACGAAACCCCGTTGATCGTCTTCGCGCCGCTGCCCTCCGAGAGGAGGTAGAAGAAGTGGTTCGCGACGCCGGACGAGTAGTGCACGTCCTTGCTGCCGACGGAGGAGGACCAGTTGTCCGCCGAGCCGCCGTCCTTGCTGGGCTTGTCCATGTAGCGCAGCGGGGAGCCGTCGCCGTTGATGTCGATCTCCTCGCCGATGAGGTAGTCACCGGGGTCGGAGGCGTTGTTGGCGTAGAACTCGACGCCCGTGCCGAAGATGTCGGACGTCGCCTCGTTCAGGCCACCGGACTCGCCCGAGTAGTTCAGGCCGGCGGTGTTGGCGGTGACGCCGTGGCTCATCTCGTGGCCGGCCACGTCCAGCGAGGTCAGCGGGTGGGTGTTGCTGTCACCGTCGCCATAGGTCATGCAGAAGCAGCTGTCGTCCCAGAACGCGTTGACGTACGAGCTGCCGTAGTGGACGCGCGAGTAGGCGCCGACACCGTTGTTCTTGATGCCGCTGCGGCCGAAGGTGGACTTGTAGAAGTCCCAGGTCTCCTGCGCGCCGTAGGCGGCGTCGGCGGCCGCCGTCACGTCGGTGGTGGAGCTGGAGGCGGTGCCGGTGCCCCACGTGTTGGTGGTGTTGGTGAACAGCGTGCCGGTGCCCGAGCTGCTGGTGTGCTTCAGGTTGTACGTCTTGTGGCCGCCGCGCGAGGCGTCGGTCAGCGAGTACGTCGAGCCCGACAGCGTGGTGGTGAGGCTGACGGTGCCCGAGTACAGCGTTTTGCCGGTACCGGTCGCGTTCTCGATGCCCTGGTACTCGAAGAGCTTCTTGCCGGTGGCCGCGTCGGTGATGACGTGCAGCTGGTTCGGGGTGCCGTCGTCCTGGAGGCCGCCGACGACCGTCTCGTAGGCGAGGACGGGCTTGCCCGAGCCGGCCCAGATCACCTTGCGCGCCCCGTCGGCCGCGGTCTTGGCGGAGCCGAGGGTCTTGGCGGCGGTCAGCGCCTGCTTCTCCGCCTTGGACGCGGCGATCTGCGGCTTGAGCGAGGCCACCTTGATGGCCGACTTCGTGGCCTTGGTGACGCCCTCGGTCTTGCCCGCCTTGGAGGTGTGGACGACCAGGTCGCCGCCGAGCACCGGCAGGCCCGCGTAGGTGCGCTCGTAGCGGGTGTGGACGGTGCCGTCCACGTCCTTCACGACGTCCTTGACGACCAGCTTCTCCTTGGCGCCGAGGCCTATGTGCTGGGCGGTCTCGGTGGCGCCGGCCTGCGCCTTCTGGATCAGGCTGGTTCTGGCGGCGGCGGACAGCGAAGTCGGGGCGGCGGCCAGGGACTTGGCGGCGGACCCGGTCGGGGTCTGCGCGGAAGCGCTGGTGGCCAACCCGGTGGAAAGCAGGGCTCCGGCCGCGACAGCGGTGGCGACGGCCAGGGTGGTGCGCTTGTGACGCGCGTAGAGGGGGCTCACTCAAGCTCCTTCTCGTGGGGGAGTCCGGGCAGCGTGGGGATACTGCCGGAGTGTGGCGTTGTGAAGTTGCTGTGTTGTGCGGCGGGTGAAGGAAGAGTGACACCAGGGGCGCGTACATGTCATGACCCTGAAGTGATGTTGGCTGAAATGCAGCTGTCAGCGCACTGTTGCGGCCATGTAAACGGGCGCCGCCCGGGGGAGCTGAACCTCCCGGACGGCGCCCTGCGTGTGGTGCCCTGGGCTGGGCCTACGGGAAGGTCAGCTTCCAGCTGTTGATCGTTCCGACGTCCTGCGCGGCCTGGTCCTGGACCTTCAACTTCCAGGTCCCATTGGCTGATTCGGAAGCAGCGTTCACTGTGAACGTGGCGTTCACGTTGTCCGCCGAATCGGACGAGCTGAAGTTCTTCAGGCGGTACGAGGTGCCCGACGGGCCGACCAGATCGATCACCAGGTCACCGCGCCAGGTGTGGCTGATATCGACCGTCACTTGGAGGTTGCTTGGCGCGTTTCCGCTCCTGCCCGAGACGGTGATGTTCGAGGTGACCGCGGGCCCGTTGTCCGGAATCGACACCGGCGTGGTGCTCTCGTACGAGGTGCCGCCACCGCCGCCGCCACCCGAGCGCGAGCCGACCGCGATGGCCGCCCAGGCGTCCTGCACCGCCTTGTACTCGGTGCTCGTGGTGCCGTACAGCTCACCGGCCGCCGCGAGGGTGCCGGTGCGGGCGCTCGCGTAGTTGGTGGTGGAGGTGAACTTGGTGGTCAGCGCCCGGTACCAGATCTGAAGCGCCTTGTCCCGGCCGATGCCGGTGACCGGAAGGCCGTCCGCCGTGGGCGAGTTGTAGCTGACGCCGTTGATGACCTTGGCGCCGCTGCCCTCGCTCAGCAGGTAGAAGAAGTGGTTCGCGGGGCCCGAGGAGTAGTGCACGTCGAGGCCGCCGAGACCCGAGTACCAGCTGTCCTTGGACGCGCCGTCCTTGCTCGGCTTGTCCATGTAGCGCAGCGGGGTGCCGTCGCCGTTGATGTCGATCTTCTCGCCGACGAGGTAGTCACCGACGTCGGTCGAGTTGTTCGCGTAGAACTCCACGCCCGCGCCGAAGATGTCGGAGGTCGCCTCGTTCAGGCCGCCGGACTCGCCGCTGTAGTTCAGGCCCGCGGTGTTGGAGGTGACACCGTGGCTCATCTCGTGGCCGGCCACGTCGATGGCCGTCAGCGGGTCGGCGTTGCCCGACCCGTCGCCGTAGGTCATGCAGAAGCAGCCGTCGTCCCAGAACGCGTTCACGTACGAGTTGCCGTAGTGCACGCGGGAGTAGGCGCCGACGCCGTTGTTCTTGATGCCGTTACGGCCGAAGGTGCTCTTGTAGAAGTCCCAGGTCTCCGCGGCGCCGTAGTGCGCGTCCGCGCCCGCCGTGGCGGCGTTCGACGTGGTGCCGTTGCCCCAGGTGTCGCTGGTCTGGGAGAACAGGGTGCCGGTGCCGGAGCTGCCGTGGTTGAGGTTGTACGTCTTGTGGCCGCCGCGCGCCCCGTCGGTGAGGGTGTAGTTCGACCCCGACTGGGTGGTGGTCAGCGTGACCTGGCCGCTGTACTGGGTGTTGCCGACGCCGGTCTCGATGCCCTGGTACTCGTAGAGCTTCTTGCCGGTGGTCGCGTCGGTGATGACGTGCAGCTGGTTCGGGGTGCCGTCGTCCTGGAGGCCGCCGACGACCGTCTCGTAGGCCAGGACGGGCTTGCCGCTCGCCGCCCAGATCACCTTGCGGGCGGTGTTGGCGGCGGCCGGCTTGACGGCGCCGAGGGCCTTGGCGCGCTGGACCGCCTGCTTCTCGGCGCTCGTGGCGCTCACGGCGGGGGTGAGGCCGGCGACCTTGAGGGTGGCGTTCGTCGCCTTGACGACGGACTTGGTGGCGCCGGATTTCGCGGTCTCGACGACGAGGTCGCCGCCGAGGACGGGCAGCCCGGCGTAGGTGCGCTCGTAGCGGGTGTGCAGCGTGCCGTCGCCGTCCTTGACGACGTCCTTGACGGCCAGCTTCTCCTTGGCGCCGAGGCCTATCGCCCGGGCCGTGTCGGTCTTGGCGGCACTGGCGTCGCGGAGCAGCTCGGCGCGCTGCGAGGGGGTGAGCCTGACCGCCGCGTGGGATGAATTCGCCTTGCCCGAGGGGGCCTTGGCCGGGGCGGCGCCGGCAACGCCGGACTGGACGGCCGCGGCGATCAGCGCCGTGACGCCGGCGAGGGCGACGGCGGCGGTGCGGCGCGCGGTGGTCCGGGAGGGGGTGTGGGAGGTGCGTCTGCGCGAGGTATTGCTTCTCAACACGGACTCCTTCTGCGTGGCCGCGGGTCACGCGGCCAGGGGAGATCACAGCGGTGAAACTGTGGGGTTGCTGTGAAGCGACTGTGGGAAGGGTGGCAGCGGTACGCGCATCTGTCAGGAGCGCGTCAGGAATTTGGCCGGAATCAGTTCGTTGACCGGATATTCACGTTCGATATACGAACTCTTTACGCCTGTCCCCCGTGCCACGTGCGCCACAGCGCCGCGTACGCCCCGTCGGCCGCCACCAGCTCCTCGTGCGTACCGAGTTCGGTGAGGCGGCCGTCCTCCATCACCGCCACCCGGTCGGCGTCGTGCGCGGTGTGCAGGCGGTGCGCGATGGCGATGACCGTACGGTCCTGGAGTACGGCGGCCAGGGCGCGCTCGGTGTGCCGGGCGGTGGCCGGATCCAGCAGGGCCGTGGCCTCGTCCAGGATCAGCGTGTGCGGGTCGGCCAGCACCACCCGGGCGAGCGCGAGCTGCTGGGCCTGCGAACCGTCCGTGGCGTGGCCGCCCGCGCCCAGACGGGTGTCCAGGCCGTCCGGCAGCTCACGCACCCAGCCGTCGGCGCCGACCGCGGTGAGCGCGGACCACAACTGCTCGTCGCTGGCGGCCGGTTCGGCGATGAGCAGGTTCTCCCGGACCGTGCCGAGGAAGACGTGGTGCTCCTGGGTGACCAGGACGACCTGGCGGCGCAGCCGTTCCGGCTCCAGCCCGGCGACCGGCACCCCGCCCACCGTCACCGTGCCCGAGCCCGGCGCGTCGACGCCCGCGAGCAGCCTGCTCAGCGTCGTCTTGCCCGCACCGGACGGACCGACCACCGCCAGCCGCTCCCCGGGCCGCACGGTCAGGTCGACCCCGCGCAGCACCTCGCCGCCGCGCTCGTACGCGTACCGCACCGCGCGCACGTCGATCCGGTCGTCCGCCGGTTCCGGGCAGGCGCCCTCCGCCTCCGTCCGGGGAGCCTGCGCCAGCCCCTCCACCCGGGCGAACGAGGCGCCGCTGCTCTGGAGTTGCTCCACCCGCATGAGGATCTGGTCCAGCGGATCCGTGAACTGCCGCAAGTACAACGCGGCCGCTACCACCGCGCCGACCCCCACCATGCCGCGCTCGTGCAGCCACCCGCCGATCAGCAGCACGCCCGCCACCGGGACGGTGTACGTCACCTCGACCGCCGGGAAGAACACGGTCCGCAGGCGGAGCGTGTAGAAGCGGGTGCGACGGGACTTCTCCAGGGCGTCCCGGCTCGCCGCGATCCGCCGCTTCCGCAGCCGGAACGCCTCGACGGTCCTGGCTCCGGCCGCGGTCGACGCCACGATCTCGGCGACCTCCGAGGTGGCCGCCCCCTCGGCGAGATAACCGTCCCGGGCCCGGCGCAGATACCAGCGCAGCGCCAGCCAGACGGGGGTCAGGCCGAGCACCCCGAACAGGCCCAGCAGCGGGTCGAGCGCGAACACCGCGCCGAGCACGAACAGCGCCTGCGCGGTGCACACCAGCAACTCCGGACCGACGTCCCGCAGCGTGGTGCCGACGGTCGCCACATCGGCCGTGCCGCGCGCGGTCAGGTCACCCGTACCGGCCCGCTCCACCGTCGACGCGGGCAGCCCCAGCACCCGGTCGACGTACTCCTCACGCACCCGGGCCAGCGTCCGCTCACCGAACCGGTGCCCCACGTACCGCGCGCAGCGGGCCAGCAGCAACTGGGCCAGCGAGCAGAGCAGGATCCACAGCGCCAGCCGGTCCACCGCTCCGGCTCCGTGTCCCGCCCGTACCTCGTCGACGATCCGCCCGACCAGCCACGGCCCGGCGAGCCCCGCGACGGCCGCCAGCGCGTTGAGCACCAGCGTGGCGGCGAACGCCCGCCCGTCGGCCCGCACCAGCCGCACGGTCGCCTGCCGCACCCCGGCCCGGTCCGCGACCGGCAGCAGTCCCTCGCCCGTCGTCACCGTACGGCCTCCTCGGCGGTCTGCGCGGCGGTCTCTTCGACGTCTCGGGCCACCAGTGCCCGGTACTCCGGCTCCTGACCGAGCAGCCGCCGGTGCGGCCCGCTCGCCGCCACCTTGCCGTCCACCAGGAACAGCACCTCGTCCACCCGGTCCAGCACCAGCGGCGAGGTGCTCGTCACGACCGTCGTACGGCCCTCCCTCGCCTCCCGCAGCCGCTCGGCGACGGTGGCCTCCGTGTGCGCGTCCAGCGCCGAGGTCGGCTCGACGGCGAGCAGCACTTCCGGGTCGGCCAGCAGCGCCCGCACCAGCCGGATCCGCTGCCGCTGCCCGCCGGAGAGGCTGCGGCCCTGCCCGGCGACGGCCGAGTCCACTCCGTCCGGCAGTCCGCGTACGATGTCCTCGGCGGCGGCCGCGTACACCGCCCGGCGCAGCGCGGCCCCGTCGGCCGTGCGCTCGGCGGCGACGACCTCCCTGAGCGGTCCGGCGAACAGGTCCGCCTCGTTGTCGGCGACCAGGATCCGGGCCCGTACGTCGGCCAGCGGCACCGCGTCGAGCGGTGTCCCGCCCCAGGTGGCACCGGTGGGGCCGTACCGGCCGAGGCGGTCGATGACGGCGGCGGCCTCGGCGGGCCTGACGGCGACCAGCGCGACGAGCCGGCCCGGCGCCACCCGCACCCCGGACGCCGGGTCGTGCAGCTCCGCCGGCCCGTCCGGCGCGGGCCGTGTGCCCTCGTCCGGCTCCGGCTCCAGCCGCAGCAGCCGTACGACCCGGCGGGCGGCCACCACGGCCCGGTTCAGGTCGTAGGCCATCTGCACGAAGAACGCCACCGGCCCGATCAGCACCGCCACATAGCCGTACACGGCCACCAACTCGCCGATGGTCAGGGACCCTTGTGCCGCCAGCCGGGCCGCGAGCCAGGTCACCACGGCCAGGAACAGCGTGGGCAGGCCCACCCCGAGCGCCTGCACCCAGCTGGCCACGGCACCCACCCGATAGCCCTGCGCGCGCAGCCGCTGCGAGTCCTTCCGGAAGGCGTCCGCGAACAGCCCCTTGCCGCCGAGGCCGTTGAGCACCCGCAGCCCGCCCGCGAGGTCGCCGATGCGCGCCGCCAGCACGCCCTGCCGCTCCCGGTACTCGCTCTCCGCGCCCTGAAGCCGCAGCGTCAGCGGCCCGGTGAGCAGCGCGATCACCGGCACCCCGAGCAGCACCACCGCGGCCAGCGGCGCGGAGATCGACAGCAGCAGCCCGGCCACCACCAGGTAGACCACGATCGAGCCCGCCCCGGGCCCGACCACGGTCAGCGCCTGCGAGATCGTCTGCACGTCCCCCACTCCGATCGTGACGATTTCCCCGGCCCCGGCCCGGCGGGGCAGCGCGGCCCCCAGCCGGACCGCGTGCCCCACGACGACCTTGACCGTGCGGAAGTTGGCGTCCATCCGCACCCGCGTCATCGTCCGGTGCCGCATGATGCTCAGCCAGGCGTTGAACGCCCCGACCACGAACAGCACCACCGTCCACCGGGCGAGCGCGCCCGGATCGCCCGGCACCAGGCCGTCGTCGATCGCCCGGGACATCAGATACGGCGCCGCGGCCAGCAGCGTCATCCAGACGCTGCCCAGCAGCGCCCCGGCGAGCGACCGGCCGGGCTGGCACCGCACCAGCCACCACAGGTACCACCAGCCGCCACGACAGTCGGGCGTCCCGGGATCCTCGTAGGCGTCGATCATCCGTCCCCCGTTCTCTCGGCTCCGTAACCGGGCTCCGCTACGCCAGGCTGTCCCGCCACGCCCGGTGCAGGTCCGCGAACCTGCCCGTGCCCGCGATCAGTTCGGCCGGTTCGCCGTCCTCGACGATCCGGCCGTGCTCCATGACCAGTACCCGGTCGGCGATCTCCACCGTGGACAGCCGGTGCGCGATCACCACCGCCGTACGGCCCCTGAGCACCGTCGACATGGCGCGCTGCACCGCCCGTTCGCCCGGGACGTCCAGCGAGCTGGTCGCCTCGTCCAGGATCAGGACCGCCGGGTCGGCGAGCAACGCGCGTGCGAACGCCACCAGTTGGCGCTGCCCGGCCGAAATGCGCCCGCCCCGCTTGCGGACGTCCGTGTCGTACCCGTCGGGCAGGGCGCTGATGAACTCGTGCGCGCCGATCGCCTTCGCGGCCCGCTCGATCTCCTCCCGGGTCGCGTCCGGGCGCCCGATGGCGATGTTCTCGGCGACCGTGCCGGAGAACAGGAACGCCTCCTGCGTCACCATGACCACCCCGCGCCGCAGTTCGGGCACGGACAGCTCGCGCAGGTCCACGCCGTCCAGCAGGACCCGGCCGTCGGTGGGGTCGTAGAACCGGGCCAGCAGCTTGGCCAGCGTCGACTTGCCCGCGCCGGTGGAGCCGACGACCGCGACGGTCTGCCCGGCGGGGATCGTCAGGCCGAAGCGGGGCAGCACCTCACCGCCGGTGCGGTAGGCGAACCGGACACCGTCGAAGACGACCTCGCGGCCGGGATGCCCGCCCTCGAGGACCGGGAGCTCCCTGGGCTGCGACGGCTCCGGCACGGACGGCGTCTGCGCCAGCAGGCCCGCGATCTTCTCCAGGGAGGCCGCCGCCGACTGGTAGGAGTTCAGGAACATGCCCAGCCGGTCGATGGGGTCGTACAGCCGCCGCAGGTACAGGACCGCCGCCGCCAGCACGCCCAGCGCCAGCGAGCCGGAGGCCACCCGGTAGGCGCCCCACAGCACGATCCCCGCGACGGCCGTGTTGGCCACCAGCCGGGAGCCGACCACATAGCGGGCCATCTCCAGCAGGGCGTCGCCGTTGGTCCGCTCGTGCCGCCGGTTCAGCACGCGGAAGCCGGTGTCGTTCACGGCCTCGCGGCGGAACGCGCGCACCGGCCGGATGCCGTTCATCGTCTCCACGAACTTCACGATCACCGCCGCGATCGCCGTGGACCGGGCCCGGTACACCCGCCCGGCGCGCCGCTGGTACAGCCGGATCAGCAGGTACAGCGGCACGAAGGAGGCCACCGCGACCGCGCCCAGGCCCAGGTCCAGCCAGAGCAGCATCGCCGCGATGTACACGAAGGACAGGACGACCGTGACGAGTTCCTGGAGCCCCTCGCTGAGCAGCTCCCGCAGCGACTCGACGTCCGTCGTGGAGCGGGAGATGAGCCGCCCGGAGGTGTACCGCTCGTGGAAGTCGATGCTGAGCGCCTGCGAGTGCCGGAAGATACGGCCGCGCAGATCCAGCAGCACGTCCTGGTTGACCCGGGCGGAGGCCTCGATGAACGCGAACTGGAGCACCCCGGAGACCAGCGCGCACAGCAGATAGCCGGCGCCCACCGCGATCAGCGGCCCGTGGTCGCCGTGGTCGCGCAGCGCCGGTACGGCCCGGTCGAGGGCGTACGCCACCAGCAGCGGGCCGGCCTGCACCGCCGCCTGCTGGAGCAGCAGCAACAGCGTGGTGCCCGCCACCCGGGCCCGCATCGGGGCGAGCAGCGACCGCAGCAGGGCGGCCGTGGCGCCGGGCGGGGTGGGCAGGACGTCGCGGTCGAAGGGGTCGTCGGCGGCGGGCGGGCGGGGGAGTTCCTCCTCCTCGTCGGGGGCGGGGGCCGACGTGGTGGGGGCGGCGGTCATCGTTCGTCCTCCTCTTCCCTGAGTTCCCCGGGCTCCGCGCCGGACATCAGATGGGCGTACTCGGCGTTGGAGCGCAGGAGTTCCTGGTGGGTGCCGACGGCGGCGATACGGCCGCCCGAGAGCAGGGCGACCCGGTCGGCGAGCAGCACCGTGGAGGGGCGGTGGGCCACGATCAGCGCGGTCGTGTCGGCGAGGACCCGGCGCAGCGCGGCCTCCACGGCGGCCTCGGTGTGCACGTCGAGCGCGGACAGCGGGTCGTCCAGGACCAGGAACCGGGGGCTGCCGACCACGGCCCGGGCCAGCGCCAGCCGCTGCCGCTGCCCGCCGGACAGGCTCAGGCCCTGCTCGCCGACCTGGGTGTCGGTGCCCTGTGGCAGCGCGTGCGCGAACTCGGCCTGGGCGACGGCGAGCGCCCGCTCCAGCTCCGGGGCACCGGCCTCGTCGCCCGCTCCCATGAGAACGTTGTCGCCGACGCTCGCCGAGAACAGCGTGGGCTCCTCGAAGGCGACGGCGACCTGGGAGCGCAGCCGAGTGCGGGACATCGCGGTGATGTCCGCGCCGTCCAGCGTGATCCGGCCGGACGTGACCTCGTGCAGCCGGGGGATCAGCGCGGTGAGGGTGGTCTTCCCACTGCCGGTCGCTCCCACCAGGGCCATCGACTCGCCGGGGCGGATGTGCAGGTCGATGCGGTCCAGGACGGGCGGGGAGCCGGGCGGGGCGTCGGGGTAGCGGAAGCGGACGTCGTGGAACCGGATGCCCTCGTCCCCGTCGGCCGGCGCCGTCGTGTCGGCGTCCTCGGACTCCGGCTCCTCGTCCAGCACCTCGAAGTACCGCTGTGTGGCGGTCGCCGCCTCCTGGCTCATCGCCAGCAGGAAGCCGATCGAGTCCACGGGCCAGCGCAGAGCGAGGGCCGTCGACAGGAACGCCACCAGCGTGCCCGCCGACAGCTGACCGTCCGCCACCCGTACGGCCCCCCACACCAGCGTCACCCCGATGGCCAGCTCCGGCAGGGTGATGATCACACCCCAGATGGCCGCCAGCAGCCGGGCCTTGCGCAGTTCGGTCCCGCGCAGCGTGCCCGACAGCTCCCGGAACGCCCGCGCCTGGCTGCGGTGCCGTCCGAAGCCCTTGATGATCCGGATCCCGAGGACGCTCTCCTCCACGACCGTCGTGAGGTCCCCGACCTGGTCCTGGGCGCGCCGCGCCACCTGGGCGTACCGCCGTTCGAAGAGGAAGCAGGTGACCATCACGGGCACGGCCGGGCCCAGGATCACCAGTCCCAGCACCCAGTCCTGCATCAGCATGATGACCACGCCGACGAGGATCGTCACCGAGTTGACCAGCAGGAAGGTGAGCGGGAAGGCCAGGAACTGGCGCAGCAGCATCAGGTCGGTGGTGGCCCGTGAGAGCAGCTGGCCTGAGGCCCAGCGGTCGTGGAAGGCCACCGGCAGCCGTTGCAGATGCCGGTACAGCCCCGCCCGCAACTCCGCCTCGACATGCGACAACGGCCGCGCCACCAGCCATCGCCGAAGCCCGAACAGCAACGCCTCCGCGAAGCCGAGCAGCAGCAGGTACAGCGCGCCCAGCCACACCCCCTGCGGATCCCGGTCGGCCACCGGCCCGTCCACCATCCACTTCAGGACGAGCGGGATCACCAGCCCCGTACAGGAGGCCACGACCGCGACGAACGCGGCCGCGGACCACCGTGCCCGCGCGGGCCGCACGTACGGCCACAGGCGCAGGAGAACACGGACGGCGGAACGGTCTTGGGCGGTGGTTGCACGTGTCGTGGGCATCACCGCGAGCCTACGGACCGCCACTGACAACGCCCACCGAGTTTTGGCCGGACCAGCGTCGTCCGATGGTCCTACTACCTGCATGTTCGGTGGGCCGTACCGTCATGGTGGGTCGTACCGTCGCATCAACCGATCGGCTGATACGGGGTCGAGCGTGACGGCCGATGCGGTCCGGTACCCCGCCCCGGGACGCTCTGCGTATGCCATCCGTCATCGAAGTCAGCGACCTGCGCAACTACGACCGGGGAATCCTCGGCTAGCGCCCGACAGGCACCGGAGCCCGCTCAGCCGGCCACCCTCAGCAACAGCACCGCCCGCCCCGGCACCGTGATCTCCGTACCCGCCTCGTGCACCACCGTCGGGGCCTCGCCCTGGTCCTCCAGTGAGGTGTCGACGACCACCTCGTACCGCTCCGCCCACGGCGGGCCGGGCAGGACGAAGGGGGTGGGGGCGTCGCCCGCGTGGAGGACGGCGAGGAAGCTGTCGTCGAGGACCGGTAGGCCCCGCTCGTCCCGGCCGGGTATGTCGCGTCCGGAGAGGTACATGGCGAGGGTGGCGGCGGGCGCGTACCAGTCGCCCTCCGTCATCTCCGTGCCCCGCGAGGTGAACCAGGCCAGGTCCCGCAGACCGTCCGCCGACTGGGAGCTGCCGGAGAAGAAGGCGCGGCGGCGGAGCACCGGATGGCGGTGGCGCAGGGCGATCAGACGGGAGGTCAGATCGAACAGGGGGCGCCAGGCCGGGTCGTCCAGCAGGGACCAGTCGAGCCAGCTGATCTCGTTGTCCTGGCAGTAGGCGTTGTTGCTGCCGCCCTGGGTGCGGCCCAGCTCGTCGCCCGCCACCAGCATGGGGACCCCGGTGGAGAGCAGGAGGGTGGTCAGCAGGTTCCGCAGCTGGCGGCGGCGCAGGGCCCGTACGCCCTCGTCGTCCGTGTCTCCCTCCGCCCCGCAGTTCCAGGAGCGGTTGTCGTTCGAGCCGTCCCGGTTGCCCTCGCCGTTCGCCTCGTTGTGCTTGCGCTCGTAGGAGACGAGGTCGCGGAGGGTGAAACCGTCGTGCGCGGTGATGAAGTTGACGGAGGCGTAGGGACGTCGGCCGCCCCAGGCGTACAGGTCGCTGGAGCCCGACAGGCGGTAGCCGAGGTCGCGTACGTCGGGCAGGGCGCCGCGCCAGTAGTCGCGGACGGCGTCGCGGTAGCGGTCGTTCCACTCCGTCCACAGCGGGGGGAAGGCGCCCACCTGGTAGCCGCCGGAGCCGATGTCCCACGGCTCGGCGATCAGCTTCACCCGGCGCAGCACCGGGTCCTGGGAGATCACGGCGAGGAACGGGGAGAGCATGTCGACGTCGTGCATGGAGCGGGCCAGCGCGGCGGCCAGGTCGAAGCGGAAGCCGTCCACGCCCATCTCCGTCACCCAGTAGCGCAGGGAATCGGTGATCAGGCGGAGGACCTGGGGCTGGACGACGTGCAGGGTGTTGCCGCAGCCCGTGTAGTCGGCGTAGCGGCGGGCGTCGTCCTGGAGGCGGTAGTAGCCGCGGTTGTCTATGCCCTTCAGGGAGAGCGTCGGGCCCAGCTCGCCCGCCTCGGCCGTGTGGTTGTAGACCACGTCGAGGATGACCTCGATGCCGGCCGCGTGCAGCGCCCGGACCATGCGCTTGAACTCGCCGACCTGCTGGCCCGTCGTACCGGAGGCCGCGTAGGCGGCGTGCGGGGCGAAGTAGCCGATGGAGTTGTAACCCCAGTAGTTCCTGAGGCCGCGGCGCAGCAGGTGGTCCTCGTGCGCGAACTGGTGGACGGGCAGCAGTTCGACGGCGGTGACGCCCAGCTTCACCAGGTGCTCGATCGCGGCGGGGTGCGCCAGACCGGCGTACGTGCCCCGCAGTTCCTCCGGGATGCCCGGGTGCAGCTTGGTGAAGCCGCGTACGTGCAGCTCGTAGATGACCGAGTCCGCCCACGGGGTCTTGGGGCGGCGGTCGTCGGCCCAGTCCTCGTCGTCGTGCACCACGACGCCCTTGGGGACGTGCGGCGCCGAGTCCCGGTCGTCGCGCACGGTGTCCGCGACATGCTGCTCCGGCCAGTCCCGCACATGCCCGTACACCTCCGCCGGCAGACTGAACTCTCCGTCCACCGCACGGGCGTACGGGTCGAGGAGCAGCTTCGCCGGGTTCCAGCGGGCGCCGATCCACGGGTCCCAGCGGCCGTCCACCCGGTAGCCGTAACGCTGCCCGGGCATCACGCCGGGCACGAAACCGTGCCAGATCTCGTGCGTCAGTTCGGTCAGGCGAACGCGCGTCTCCCGCCCGCACTCGTCGAACAGACACAGCTGGACCGCCTCCGCACCGGCCGCCCACAGCGCGAAGTTCGTGCCGGCCACACCGTCCGGACCGACCCGGAAGCGCGCGCCCAGCGGAGTGGGCGCACCCGGCCAGACCGGCACGGTGGGCGGCGCGGCGCGCCGGCTGCCGTTCACCACTGCGGCGCGCTGTTCCGCCACTACCTGCTGCTCGGCCGAGCTGGTCACGGGTCAGCCTCCTGCGGCTCGTGGAACGACGTGGAAACGGGCACGCGGGGTCCCGCCGTGTGCCCCGTCGCGTCGTCCTCCCCACTGTTCTGCCCAGCGCTAGCGTCGCACTCACGTTTCCCAAGGGCGGTGACGATCGTTGAGTCCCCCGTGAGGCATGCACAAGGGCGCGCACGGCGCGCAGGCGTCGCGCTGGCCGCGGCAATGACATGGGCCGTGCTGGCCGGAGCCACCGGCTGCGGCCCGGACATCACGGACGACATCGGCATCGGCCGGGTTCTCGGCAAACCCCCGGCCCCCAAGGACACCATCCGCGTCTCCCCGGACGACGGCAGCAAGGAAGTCCGCTCCGACCAGCGGCTACGGGTACGGGTGCCCGACGGGCGCCTGGAGTCGGTGACCGTACGCCGCTCCCAGGACGCCCAGGAGACCCCGGTGCCCGGCCATCTGACGGCCGACGGCACGACCTGGGAGCCGGACGAGCCCAAGCTGGCGCTCGCCGCCAGGTACACCGTCGACGCGGTGGCGCTGGACGGCGCCGGGCACCGCTCGGCCCGGCACACCACCTTCACGACGTACGTCCCCGACGAGCGGTTCATCGGATACGTCACCCCCGAGAACCGCGCCACCGTCGGCACCGGGATGATCGTGTCCCTGGCCTTCAACCGGGAGATCGAGAACCGGGCCGCCGTCGAGCGGGCCGTCCGCGTCACCGCCCAGCCCCCCGTGGAGGTCCGCCCGCACTGGTTCGGCAAGGGCCGCCTGGACTTCCGCCCCGAGCGCTACTGGAAGCCCGGCACCCGGGTCACCGTCGACCTGCGGCTGCGCGACGTGGAGGGGGCGCGGGGGGTGTACGGGTTGCAGTACAAGACGGTCGTCTTCACCATCGGCCGCAGCCAGGTCTCTGTGGTGGACGCGGCCGAGCACACCATGGAGGTGCGCAGGGACGGCGCACTGCTCGCCACCGTGCCCATCACGGCCGGCGCTCCCGAGCACACCACCTACAACGGGAAGATGGTGGTGATGGAGATGCTCGACGTCACCCGTATGAACAGCCGCACGGTCGGCTTCGGCGGCGAGTACGACATCCCCGACGTCCCGCACGCCATGCGGCTCACCGACTCCGGCACCTTCCTGCACGGCAACTACTGGGCCCCGGACGCCCCCGGGAACGTCAACGTCAGCCACGGCTGCGTGGGCCTGAGGGACGTCAAGGGCGGCAGTTCGGACACGCCCGCGGGCTGGTTCTTCGACCGAAGCCTGGTCGGGGACGTCGTCGAAGTCGTGCACAGCAATGACAAAAAGGTCGCTCCCGACAATGGCCTCGGAGGGTGGAACATGGGGTGGAAGGAGTGGAAGGCGGGCGGCTCGGTCAGTTGACGCCCTGTCCAGTTGATGTTGCTACGAAACGGTGACCTTCGGCTGACACGATCCCCAAAACCCTGCGGTTAATATGCGCCGATGCGTGCGTGGGGCGCGCGCCGGGGCGCGGGTCCGACCAGGCCCGGGGAGGGGAGAAAGACTTGAACGTGCGGCCGATATCGGGGGCGTCGGTGGGGGGCCGGCGGGGCCGGAGGAAGTGGCCGGTGCTCATAGCCGGCGTCCTGCTGATGTCCGTCACCGCGTGCGGTGGGGGCGACTCGGACTCGGGGTCCGGGTCCGGCGGCGGGAAGAACAAGGGCTCCTCCGAGCAGAGCAAGCAGTCCGAAGCCGTGGTGACCATCTCGCCCAAGTCCGGTGCCACCGAGGTCGACACCAGCGGCGCCCTCAAGGTCAGCGCCGGCAAGGGCAAGCTGACCGAGGTCGAGGTCAAGGACGACAAGGGCACCACGATCACGGGCACCATCACCGGTGGCGGCACCGGCTGGAAGCCCTCGACCCATCTGGCCGCCGCCACCAAGTACACGGTGCACGCGGTCGCCAAGGACTCCGAGGGCCGTGCGGCGGCCGAGGACTCCAGCTTCACCACGCTGACCCCGAAGAACACCTTCGTCGGCTACTTCACTCCCGAGGACGGTTCCACGGTCGGCGTCGGCATGCCGTTCTCCATACGCTTCACCCGGGGCATCACCAACCCGGGGGACGTGCAGAAGGCCGTCCAGATAAAGACCGAGCCGGCCGTCGACGTCGAGGGCCACTGGTTCGGCAACGACCGTCTGGACTTCCGGCCCGAGAAGTACTGGAAGTCCGGCACCAAGGTCACCGTCAAGCTGAACCTCGACGGTGTCGAGGGCCGCGACGGTGTCTACGGCAAGCAGTCCAAGACGGTGAAGTTCACCATCGGCCGCAACCAGGTCTCCGTCGTGGACGCCAAGAAGCACACCATGAAGGTCACCCAGGACGGCAAGGTCATCAAGACCATCCCGGTCACCACCGGCAAGCCCGGCTACGACACCTGGAACGGCCAGATGGTCATGAGCGAGAAGCTCACCGTGACCCGCATGAACGGCGAAACGGTCGGCTACGGCGGCGAGTACGACATCAAGGACGTCCCGCACGCCATCCGCCTGACCAACTCCGGCACCTTCATCCACGGCAACTACTGGGGCGGCGGCGCCTTCGGCAACTACAACGCCAGCCATGGCTGCGTAGGCCTGCGCGACGTCAAGGGCGGCTACGACAGCGGCGTTCCGGCGGCCTGGTTCTTCAACCACTCGATGCTCGGTGACGTGGTGGTCGTCAAGCACTCCAACGACCGCACCGTGGACCCGGACAACGGGCTCAACGGCTGGAACATGTCGTGGGACAAGTGGAAGGCGTGAGCCCCCGCTGACCGACGTACGGGCCCGGTGCTGTCACGGACGGCACCGGGCCCGCTCGCGTGAGTCCCCGTGCTGTGCCTGCCCGGGGGATGTGTGATGGAGCGCACCGAAGGGGTCGCCGTTAGTCCCCGTGCTGTGCCTGCCTGGGGGCAGCCCCCGGCCCCCCGGCAGGGTGTGATGGACCGCACCGAAGCAGTCTCCGTTAGTCCCCGTTAACCTGCCTGCATGACCGTCTCTCTCGAAGTCGCCGAAGGCGTCGGCACCCTCCGTCTCGACCGCCCGCCCATGAACGCCCTGGACGTCGCCACGCAGGATCGGCTCAAGGAACTCGCCGAGGAGGCCACGCGCCGCGACGACGTGCGCGCCGTGGTGATCTACGGCGGCGAGAAGGTGTTCGCGGCGGGCGCGGACATCAAGGAGATGCAGGCCATGGACCACACCGCGATGGTCCTGCGCTCCCGCGCCCTCCAGGACTCCTTCACCGCCGTGGCCCGCATCCCCAAGCCGGTGGTCGCGGCCGTCACCGGATACGCGCTGGGCGGTGGCTGCGAACTGGCCCTGTGTGCCGACTACCGCATCGCCGCCGACAACGCCAAGCTCGGCCAGCCGGAAATCCTGCTCGGTCTGATCCCGGGCGCGGGCGGCACCCAGCGGCTGCCCCGGCTGGTCGGCCCCTCCAAGGCCAAGGACCTGATCTTCACGGGCCGCATGGTGAAGGCCGACGAGGCGCTGGCGATCGGCCTGGTGGACCGGGTGGTCCCGGCCGCCGAGGTGTACGCCGAGGCGCACGCCTGGGCCGCGAAGCTGGCGCAGGGCCCGGCGATCGCGCTGCGCGCGGCGAAGGAGTCGATCGACACCGGCGTGGAGACCGACCTCGAGACCGGGCTCGCCGTCGAGCGGAACTGGTTCGCGGGGCTGTTCGCCACCGAGGACCGCGAGCGGGGCATGCGCAGCTTCGTGGAAGAGGGGCCGGGCAAGGCGAAGTTCCTCTGAACTTCTCGCCGCTTCTCGCCCGTAGGTACGTGCAATTGACGCGGCGTCTGATCCGGGTCCCTCGATGGGGCGGTTTACAGGAGCCTTAAAGCAACCTTAAGCCTGTCTTGTCGGGGGATTCCGGCGCTTGCCCGGGAACGAGCCGTCGCCGCAGGTCGGACCGGATGGCGGCGGCTTCGGAATGCCGCTGGCATATGCTGGCCGGATCCTGTGGGGCGGTAGCGCGCGGGGGGCGTATTCCTTCGGAACGGCCCCGGAGGGCGCCTCGGACGGCCATGATGGGGGCATGGCGGGGCTGGAGGGCATCGAACAGCCGCGGGGACACGGCCGTGCGACCGCGGCGCGCTGGTCGCCTGCGGTCGAGGACGAACGGGCGCTCAAAGCAGTCGAGTTGTTCGGCAATCCGACGGAGGCCGAGGTTCCGCTCCCGTCCCGCCCGGAGTCGGCGGCCACCGCCCGCCGGCTCGCCCAGGTCGTCGTCCTGCGTCAGTGGGCGCTCACCCCGAAGACGGCGGAGGATGTCGTCCTGCTCGTCTCCGAACTCGTGGGCAACGCCGTACGGCACACGGGCGCGCGCGTCTTCGGCCTCCGCATGCGCCGCCGCCGCGGCTGGCTCCGTGTCGAGGTCCGCGACCCCTCCCGAGGGCTGCCCTGCCTGATGCCGGTTCAGGAGATGGACATCAGCGGCCGGGGCCTGTTCCTGGTCGAGAAACTGTCCGACCGCTGGGGCGTGGACCTCCTGCCGCGCGGTAAGACGACCTGGTTCGAAATGCGAGTCGCCGACCGCTAGGCCACAGCGGCCCGAAACATCCCCTGATCAGGCTAATGTGCGTGTTTCTTACCATGCGCCTATTGATGTGAGATGCTCCGGGCGGGCGCGAGGCCCGCCGTTCGGGCGGACGAGGCGACTCTCGCATCAGGTCCTGGACCCGTCCAGCGGCCCGGAAACGCCTCCCCCGGATGAGGTCCAATGTGCGCATTTCTTACCATGCGCCCCTTAAATGGTGTGGGTGACCACCACCAACCGACGCGGGGTGCTCCGGACGGGCGCCGGGCTCGTCGCCGGGAGCGCGCTCGCCGTCGGCTGCGGGGAGACCGGCGCCCCCGCACACCCCGCCGCGAGCGCCACGCGGCCGCGCGCTCCCGGTCGTTCGGCGGCCACACCCGGGCCGGCCCCGTCCCCGCGCGCCTTCCCCCGGCACCCGGCCCAGATCACCCATGGCCCGCGCACGGATGCCGCCGTCGCCCTGACCTTCCACGGCCAGGGCGAGCCCGCCCTCGCCCGCCGCCTGCTCACCGAGGCAGAGCGGCAGGGCGCTCGGATCACCGTCCTCGCCGTGGGCAACTGGCTCGACGAGCACCCCGACCTGGCCCGCCGCATCCTGGACGGCGGCCATGACCTGGGCAACCACACCCAGCGCCACCTCGCGATCAACGCCATGTCCGAGGCGGGCGCCCGCTCCGAGATCACCGCCTGCGCGGACCGTCTGAGGCGGCTCACCGGTTCCATCGGCACCTGGTTCCGGCCCTCGCGCGCGCCCACCGCCTCCGCACTGGTCACCCGGCTGGCCCAGGAGGCCGGCTACCCGCACGTGCTGTCGTACGACGTCGACTCGCTGGACTACACCCGGCCCGGCGCCCCCGCCATCACCCGCACGGTCCTGGACGAGGTCCGCGCGGGCTCCGTGGTGAGCCTGCACTTCGGTTATCCCGACACGGTCGTCGCCCTCCCCGCCGTACTCCAAGAACTCGGCCGCCGCGGGCTGCGCGCGGTCACCACCACGGAGCTGCTGAGCTGATGCATCCCACCCACGCCGCCCGCGCCCTGGCCGCCGCTTGCGCCCTCGCCGCCCTGACGCTGCTGTCCGCGTGCGGCGGCGGAACCGGGCAACACAAGGAAGAGATCCCCGGCAGCACGGCGCCCGTCCGGCCGTCCGTGCAGAAGGCGCAGGCCGACGGGCTGCCCGGGATGCCTCCCGTGCTCGACCCGGCCGACGTGTACGCCGCCGACCGCCCGAACCAGCTCTCGCCGGTGGTGCGGGACTTCCCGTCCCGGGTCTACGTGCCCAACACCAACTCCGACACCGTCTCCGTCATCGACCCGAAGACGTACCAGGTCATCGACACGATTCCGGTGGGCCGGCAGCCCCAGCACGTGGTGCCCTCCTGGGACCTGAAGACGCTGTGGGTCAACGACGACAAGGGCAACACCCTCACCCCCATCGACCCCCGGACGGGGAAGGCGGGCAAGCGGGTCGACGTCCACGACCCCTACAACCTGTACTTCACGCCGAACGGCAGATACGCCATCGTCATGGCCTCCCTCGACCGCGAGCTGGTCTTCCGCGACGCCCACACCATGAAGAAGGTGAAGACCGTCCCGGTCGCCTGCGCCGGCGTCAACCACGCCGACTTCTCCCTCGACGGCCGGTACTTCATCGTCTCCTGCGAGTTCAGCGGCGACCTGCTCAAGGTGGACACCGAGCGGATGGAGGTGATCGACAAGCAGAAGCTGCCGCTCGCCGGTGCCATGCCGCAGGACGTCAAGGTCTCACCCGACGGCAAGCGGTTCTACGTGGCCGACATGATGGCGGACGGCGTGTGGATCCTGGACGGCGACACCTTCGCCAAGCCCAGCTTCCTGCCCACCGGCAAGGGCGCCCACGGGCTGTACGTCAGCCGGGACTCCCGCGAGATGTACATCTCCAACCGGGGCGAGGGCAGCATCTCCGTCTTCGACTTCACCCAGGACAGGCTGACGAAGAAGTGGCGCCTGTCCGGCGGCGGCAGCCCCGACATGGGTGGGGTCTCCGCGGACGGCAAGGTCCTGTGGCTGTCCGGCCGTTACGACTCCGAGGTGTACGCCATCGACACCGGCACCGGCAGCCTGCTGGCCCGCATCCCTGTCGGCAGCGGCCCGCACGGCCTGGCCGTCTACCCCCAGCCGGGCCGCTACTCGCTCGGCCACACCGGCATCTTCCGCTAGCACACGCCGGCTCCTTGAGTCTCCACCCGCTGGAAGGTCCAGACTCGCCGGTGTGAGCGCAGACCGCACCCCCCTCTTCACCATCGGCGAGCTGGCCCGGGCCACCGGCCTCACCGTGCGGACCGTCCGCTACTGGTCCGACGAGGGCGCCCTGCCCCCGGTGGCCCGCTCCTCCGGCGGATACCGGCTGTACGACGCCGAGTCCGTCGCCCGCCTGGAACTGATCCGCACCCTGCGTGAGCTGGGCCTCGGCCTCGGCCATGTGCGCCAGGTGCTGGCCGGCGAGACGACGGTCGCGGAGGTTGCGGCGGCACACGTGGCCGCCCTCGACGCGCAGATCTGTTCCCTGAAGGTGACCCGGGCGGTGCTGTCCACGGTGGCGCGACGCGGATCGAGTGCGGAGGAGACGACCCTGATGAACAGGCTGGCACGGCTGTCGGTGGCCGAGCGGCAGCGGATCGTGGACGAGTTCGTGGAGCACATCTTCCATGGGCTCGACACGGCGGACCCGTGGATCCGGGAGCGGACGCGGAGCATCGGCGTGAGTCTGCCCGACGATCCCACGCCCGAGCAGGTCGACGCCTGGGTGGAGCTGGCGGAATTGCTTCAGAATCCGGACTTCCGGGCCGCGATGCGCAGGATGATCGAGTACAACGCCGCCGACCGTGGACCCGACGCTCCGGCAGGTTCCTCGATGCTGTTCTTCCAGCGGCTGATCGAGCTGGTCGGCGACGCGCGTGCGCGGGGCGTGGCGCCCGGCGACCCCGGAGCGGACGCCGTGCTGGCCGAGCTGCTCGGCGCGGACACCGACCGGGCGGCCGTCCTGCGGCGCATCGATCTGGGCAACGAGGTCGCCCGCTACCGGGAGTTGGCGGCCGTCATCAAGGGGCAGACGGAGCCCCCGACGTACCGGGAGGAGTTCGCCTGGGTGGTCGCCGCACTGAAGGTCTGGCCGGGCCGTTAGTCTGACCTGCGTCAGCACGACAGCAAGACCGAAGCAACGCGACACAAAAGGGGCGGATCGGTGGCGGACATCGAGGAAGCACGCAAGCAGTTCCAGCGGATCGATGCGGACGGTGACGGTTTCATCACCGCCGCCGAGTTCAAGTCCGCCCTCGCCCAGGGAGGCGACTGGAACGTCACCGACACGGTGGCCGAGGCCGTCATCAGGACCCGTGACCTCAACGGCGACAAGGTCCTGTCCTTCGACGAGTTCTGGGCCTACCTGAGCAAGTGACGCGAGCCGAAGGGGGGCGCCCGGCCGGGCGCCCCCCTTCGCCTACCGGACGGCCCGGCTCACCGCGGACAGCACCGCGCGCACCGAGGCCGTGCCGGACGACGGACCCTCGCCCGCGCCCCAGACCGTGGCGCCGTTCACCCGGCACTCCGCGTAGGCGACCGTCCTCTCCCCGATCGCGTGCTCGGCCTGCTCCAGCACCTCCACGTCGAACCCGGCGCCGGCGAGCGCGTGGAGGACGCCGGACAGCGGCGCCGTCTCCGCGTGGTCCCCGAGTCCCCGCGGGCCCTGCACCATGTACGTCGCCCGGAACAGGTCGTACAGCTCCTTCGGCGCCACCTCCCGTCCGGTGTCGTCCGCGACCTCCTGGACGACCCGCGAGAAGTCCGGCCGCATGCGCTCGGGCAGGTCCAGCCCGTGGTGCGTGCGCAGCAGATAGGCCATGCCGCCCTTGCCCGACTGGGAGTTGACGCGGATCACGGCCTCGTACGAACGGCCCACGTCGGCCGGGTCGATCGGCAGGTACGGCACCGCCCAGGGGGCCGACTCCTCCGCCAGACCGGCCCGCGCCGCCTGCCCGGAATGATGGGCCAGGCCCTTGCTGATCGCGTCCTGGTGGGTGCCGGAGAACGCCGTGTACACCAGGTCGCCCGCGTACGGGTGCCGCGGGTGCACCGGCAGCCGGTTGCAGTGCTCGACGGTCTCCCGGACGGTGTCGATGTCCCGGAAGTCGACCATGGGGTCCACCCCTTGGGCGTGGAGGTTGAGCGCGAGGGTCACCAGGTCGACGTTGCCGGTGCGCTCCCCGTTGCCGAACAGGCAGCCCTCCACGCGCTGCGCCCCGGCCAGAACGGCGAGTTCGGCGCAGGCCACTCCGGTGCCGCGGTCGTTGTGCGGGTGGACCGAGAGGATCACCGAGTCCCGGCGGGACAGGTTGCGGTGGGCGTACTCGATCTGGTCGGCGTAGACGTTCGGGGTGGCGATCTCGACCGTCGCCGGGAGGTTGTGCGTCACCGGGCGGTCCGGGCTCGCGTCCCACACCCTGGTCAGCCCGTCGCACAGTTCCAGGACGAAGTCGGGCTCGGTGAGGTTGAAGGTCTCCGGGGAGAACTGGAAGCGGAGGCCGGCCGTGTCCCCGGCCCGGCGGGCCATGTGCTCCGCCGCCTCGCGCACGGTGTGCCACACCTGGCCCCGGTCCCGCCCGAGGACCACCTCGCGCCACACCGGGGACGTCGCCACGTACAGGTGCACGACGGCCCTCGGCAGCCCCTCGATCGCCTCGAAGGTCCGGTCGATCAGGTCCCGCCGGGCCGGGGTGAACACGACGGGTGTCACGTCGTCCGGCACGGTGCCCGCGGTCACCAGATGCCGTACGAAGTCGAAGTCCGTGCGGCTCGCGGACGGATAGCCGACCTCGATCTCCTTGAAGCCGACGGAGACCAGCAGGTCGAACAGGCGGCGCTTGCGCGGGGTGTCCATCGGCTCGGCCAGGGCCTGGTTGCCGTCGCGCAGGTCGACGGGGACCCAGAGCGGGGCGCGCTCGAAGCGGGCGGACGGCCAACTCCGGTCTTGGGCGGGGACGTTCACCCGCTCCTGGAAGGGGCGGTAGCGGTGGTACGGCATAGGGCTCGGACGCTGGGGGTTCCAGAGCGGATGAGGTGCGGTCGTGGTCATCGTCTGCTGCTGCCTTCGGCTCGGTCAAACGGTGACCGGCAGCACGGCGACCCGCGGCGGGGTGCCGGTCGCGTCAGGCCCCGCCGCGGCAGCCGAGGAGAAGGAGACCGCGAAGCGTCATGCGGGGCACGCTAGCGACTCCTCGGCTCCTCGGACAAGTGAGAATTTCCTCAACCCTCCTATCGCTCAGACAAGTTGGTGCATCGCCGATGACGCCAGGTCCCGTCCGCCCCAGCCCGTCGGTCGAACAGGCGGCCCAGCGGCTGCGCGCGCGGATCACCGGCGGCCACTGGCCGGTCGGCACCCGGCTGCCCGGCGAGACCACCCTCGCGAAGGAACTCGGCGTCGGCCGCTCCACCGTCCGCGAGGCGCTGCGCGCCCTGGCCGGGGCGGGGCTGGTGCGGGCCCGGCACGGCGCCGGGGTCTTCGTCATCGCCACCGAACCCGCCGAGGACTGACCCACCAGGCTGCGCCGTGCCCAGGTGAGCGACGTCTGCGAGGTCCGGACGGCGGTCGAGGTGCACGCGGCCCGGCTGGCCGCGCGCCGCCGCACCCCGGAGGACGTCACCGCGATCGAGGCGGCGCCGGCGGGCCGCCGTGCCGCCGCCACGGCCGACGAAACGGCGGACGACACGGCCTTCGTCGACGCCGACATCGCCTTCCACGCGGCCGCGGTCGCCGCCGCCCGCAACCCCGTCCTCACCGACCTGTTCACCGAGTGCACCCCCGTGCGCGCGGGACGGTGACGCGGAGACCGCCGCGCAGGTGCTGCACGCGGACCTGGAGGACCCGTTCGCGGGCTAGGGGATACGTTTGCGGTACTGGCCCGGTGCCACCCCGTACTCCCGCTTGAAGGCCTTGGCGAAGGCGAACTCCGAGGTGTAGCCGGTGCGCTGGGCGATCTGGCGGAGCGGCAGGTCGTCATGGCGCAGGAGGCGGCCGGCGGTGGTCATGCGCCACCAGGTCAGGTACGTCAGCGGTGGTTCGCCCACCAGGGCGGTGAAGCGGCGGGCGAAGGCGGCGCGCGACAGGCCGCCCGCCGCGCCTAGCTCCGCCACCGTCCAGGGGTGGGCCGGGTCGCCGTGGATCGCGCGCAGCGCCGCCGAGACGGCGGGGTCGGCCAGCGCGGCCGACCAGCCCCGCAGCCGCCCCGCCTCGCGCTCGCTCTGCCACCAGGCCCGCAGGATGTACAGCAGCAGGGTGTCCAGCAGGGAGGTGACGATCGCGTCCGAGCCGGGCAGGGCCTCCTCCAGTTCCATCCCCAGCAGTTCCACCGCCGCCCGCAGCGAGCGGTGCGTGCCGACCCGGGCCGGCAGGTGCACGATCTCGGGCAGTTCGGCGAGCAGACGGTGGGAGCGGCCGCGGTCCAGCCGGTAGGTGCCGCACAGGGTGACGGTGTCGGGGCAGCCCGACGGCGGCTCGGGTGCGGGCGCCGGCGCGCTCCATGTGCCGTCCGCCAGGAGCCGTACCTCCCGCAGCGGTACGTCGAGGCCGCTGGCCAGCGCGTGTTCCTGCCCGTGCGCCAGGAACACCACGTCCCCGGGTGCCAGCGCGACCGGCTCGCCCTCCACCGGGATCAGCCAGGCCGACCCGCGCAGCACCACGTGGAACCCGGCCTCCTCCGCGGCGGCGAAGCGCAGCCCCCAGGGCGCGTGCTTGTCCCGCCGGGCGGAGTGCGGCCGCCCGGTACGCATGGCGGCGACGGCGTCACTGAGTACGTCCACGGGCCGAGCGTATCGAGCGGAGCGGGCTCGGAAGACGTACGGACATGAAGGCGAGGGCAGCAGACATGGATCGTCTCGTGATGCGCCGCCTAGCGTCTGAGGCATGTCAACCAACGCACGCACAGTGCTCTTTCACGAACTCGGCGGCCCGGAGGTCCTCACGGTCGAGGAGGTCGAACTGCTCGCGCCCGGACCGGGCGAGGTGCTCGTCAAGGTCGAGGCGCTCGGCCTCAACCGCGCCGAGGCGATGCTCCGCTCGGGCATCTACTACTACCAACCGACCTTGCCGGGCTCGCGCAACGGCTACGAGGCCGCGGGCGAGGTCGAGGCGGTCGGCACCGGGGTGACGGCCTTCGCGCCGGGCGACCCGGTGCTGACGGCGGCCAACTTCAACCTCAGCTCCCACGGGGTGTACGGCGACCGGGTGCTGCTGCCCGAGACCGCGCTGGTCCCGCGCCCGGCCGGGACCGACGCGGTCACCGCGGCCGCAGTCTGGCTCACCTACACCACGGCCTACGGCGCCCTGGTCCAGCGGGCGGGCATGGCGGCCGGGGACCACGTGCTGATCACCGGCGCGTCCAGCGGGGCCGGCACCGCCGCGATCCAGGTCACCCGGCGCTCCGGTGCCGTGCCCATCGCCACCACCCGCACCGCGGCCAAGCGGCAGTTGCTGCTGGACCTGGGCGCGGAGCACGTGATCGTCAGCGGCGAGGAGGACGTCGTCAAGGAGACCAGGCGGCTGACCGGAGGGCTCGGGGCCGACATCGTGCTGGACGCCGTCGGCGGCTCCTTCTTCCGCGAGCTGGGCGAGGCCACTGTCCAGGACGGCACCCTGATCAGCTACGGCTGGCTGTCCGAGCGGCCCATCGAGCTTCCCCGGGCCTGGCCGCTCACCGTCCACGGCTACAACAACTTCACCGTCACCGGCACGGAGGACGGCCGCCGCCGCGCCGCCCACTACATCGGCTCCGGGCTCACCGACGGCACCCTCCGCCCTGTCGTCGCCGAGGTCTTCGACGGCCTGGACCGCATCCGGGACGCCCACCGCCTGATGGAGTCCAACCAGCACACGGGCAAGATCGTCGTACGGGTCTGACGACGTTCACCCGGTTGCCGTGACCCGCGGCGGAATAGCCCCCGCGCCCCCGCGGTTGACGCAGCACGACAAACGCATGCGCGCGCATCAACCCGGAAAGGTCTGTCATGAAGATCGGCATCATCGGGGCGGGCAACATCGGCGGCAACCTCACCCGGCGGCTCACCGCCCTCGGCCACGACGTCTCCGTCGCCAACTCGCGCGGTCCGCACACGCTCACCGAACTGGCCGAGGAGACGGGCGCGACCCCCGTACCGGCCGAGGAGGCGGCACACGGCGCGGAGGTCGTGGTCGTCACGGTCCCCCTGAAGGCGGTCCCGGCCCTGCCGAAGGGCCTGCTCGACGGGGCGGCCGAGGGCGTGGCCGTGATCGACACCGGCAACTACTACCCACAGCAGCGGGACGGCCGTATCGCGGCGATCGAGGACGACGGCCTCACCGAGAGCCGCTGGACCGAACGCCAGATCGAGCACCCCGTGATCAAGGCCTTCAACGGCACCTACGCCCAGGACATCCTCGACCGACCGCTCCCGGCCGGTGCCCCCGACCGCATGGCCCTGCCGGTGGCCGGCGACGACGCGGCGGCCAAGGCGAAGGTCCGCGCGCTGATCGACGAACTCGGCTTCGACACGGTCGACACGGGCGGCCTCGACGAGTCCTGGCGCCAGCAGCCCGGCACCCCGGTGTACGGCCTGCGGGCGGGCGTGGACGGCGTACGGAAGGCCCTGGCGGAGGCGTCCCAGGAGCGCCCGGCGGACTTCCGGGGATAGGACTGCGCAGACTCGGCCCGGGTCTACCGACCCACCACCCGGGCCACGAACGCGTCCAGCACCCCGCCCCCCACCTCCACCGGACGGGTCCGGTCCTGCCAGTCCACGATCGTGTGGGAGCGGGCCGCCGTCCGCAGGGACAGCACCTGGGCCCGGGAGCCCTTGCCGTCGCGGACGTCCAGCGCGGCGAGGGCGGCCCGGGCCCAGTCCCTGGCGGAGGCCAGCCAGGGGGCGGCCGGAGCGCGCAGCGCGGCGGGGACCGTGTCCGGCGCCGAGGCGAGGACGGTGAGCCGCTCGCGCAGGGCCCGCTCGGCCTTCCCGCCACCCCGCCAGTACGCCGCCGTCAGCGCCGCCAGCTGAGGTGCCTGCCCGGAGTCCAGTCGTGAGGCCCGGTTGACGTCGGCGAAGGCGCGCAGCGCCGTGAGGGCATGCCCGTCTCCGCCGGCCAGCACGGCCAGGCCCGCGTCGAGCGCGTCGGCGGGCCGGTACGCCGTGGGGTTCCAGGCGTACGCGGCCATCGAGAACAGCGCCGGGTCGGAGGCGGCGGCCTGGGGCATCGGGTTGGCCAGGAGGCCCGCCACCGCTCCGGGCAGCCCCTCGTCACGACCTGTGTACGGGCCCAGCAGCAGGTGCTGCGCGGTGTAGTCGTTGACCGGGTAGTTGTCCCACACCAGCACCGCGTGCCCGTACCGCTGCCCGGCCTCGCGGGCCTGGTCGGCACGGATGCTCGGCGAGACGATGAGCGGCCCGGTCCACATCACGCAGACGCCCCGGTCCAGCCGGTCCGCCAGCGCGGACTTGTACGGGCTGGCGGCCGACCCGTCGTACTCGGTGGGCACCGTGAGCAGCGGGGCGGCGCCCGGGCGGGCGTCGAGGAACTCGCGCCGCACCCGGTTCAGCAGGTCGGCCTGCGCCCGCCCGACCGCGCCCCGCCCGTTGCCGTACACGGTCGCGTCGCGCGCGCAGTTCCAGCGGTCGATGTCGATGTCGTCCAGCGGCACGGCGAAGGCACGCACCCCCGCGTCCCACAGCTGCCGGAACTTGCCGACCAGCGCGGCGGTGTCCGTGGCGGAGGAGTAGCAGACCGACTGGCCGGGGGAGAGGGCGTACACGAGGGAGACGCGGTCGGCCTCCGCCCGCCGGGCCAGGGTGCGCAGCTCGGCCAGCCGTGCCTCGGGGTAGCGCTCGCGCCAGCGGGCGCGCAGGTAGGGATCGTCCTTGGGGCCGTAGACGTAGGTGTCGAGCTTGAAGCGGGCGGCGAAGTCCAGCTGCTCCAGGCGCTCCCGCTGGGTCCAGGGCTCGCCGTAGAAGCCCTCGACGATCCCGCGGGCCGGAGTGGCGGGCCAGTCGCGGACGCGGAGGGCGGGCAGTTCGGTGCGGGCAGCCCCCGAGCCGACCGGGCGGACCAGCTGCGCGAGGGTCTGGGCGGCGTGGAAGGCACCGGCCGCGTCCGCTCCCGCGAGGACGGCGCGGGGCCGGCCGTGGTCGGTGCCGACGGCGAGGACGTACCCGCCGGCGGTCAGCTCGCCGGGCCCGTCGGCGCCCAGCGCCGACAGCTCCTTCGGCGTACCGCCCGTCGCCACCGTGACCAGCAGCTCCCCGGGCCCGGGCGCGTCCCCGAGGCGGACCTCCCGGGCACCGCCCGCGCGCAGCGCCCGGGTGACGGCGTCCAGCGTGGAGGCGTCGGTGCCGGCGTCGGAGCGGACCGCCACACTGCGGCCGATCCGCACGGAACCGGCGTCGCGGCGCACACTCCGCGGCGTGGGCCACAGGGCGGGCAGGCCCGCCGGGGCGCCGCCCCCGCGGGTCACGGCCGAGCCGCCGCCCGCCGAAGCAGCCGGAGCTGCCGCCGAGGCGCCTGCCGGGCCCTCCGGGCCGCCGCAGGCGCGGGCGGACACCACGATCACCAGACCGAGCACGAAGCCCAGCAACAGTTGCGGCGGGATGCGGAACTGGCGCACCCGGGCCCCCTCCACCGTCTGTCTGCGCGTTGCCATTGGCGGCGAACTACCACTCGCCGGACAGATTATGACGGAACGACAGTTTCTGTTCGGGGGTTTCCCGGTTGTCGGTGCGAGATCGTACGCCTGCGTGTGACGTTGTGGCGGAAATACCGCCGAACACGTCGGCAAGAGGGCATTGTGCGCCAGATGGCGTAGACACTGCCGCAAGCAGGTTCTATCCAGATATGCGCGGGGCGCACGCGAGCCCTGCTCCGGCACAGGAGGTCGCACATGCTGGTCCCGGACGATCCGCTCACCCACTGGATCGTGCTCCTCGACATCGAGGACTTCAGTCTGCGCCCGGAGACCACGCAGGCGACGCTGCACCAGAGCATGCACCAGGTGGTCGCATTCGCGCTGCGACGCGCCGGACTGGACCTGGACACGTGCCCCTGGCAGGACCGGGGGGACGGCATGCTGCTGCTGATCCCCATCGGCACCAGCCCCACCCGGCTGCTGCGTGAGCTGGTGCGCGGCCTGGAGGACGCCCTGGTGGCGCACAGCGGCCAGTACAACCACGACCACCGGATGCGGTTCAGGGTCGGGCTCAACCAGGGGCTGGTGATCCAGCAGGGGCAGCTGTGGACCGGCAACGCCATCAACGACCTGGCCCGGCTGGTGGACGCGGGCCCCGTCAAGCAGGTGCTCGCCCGGGCCGGCCGGGCCCACCTGGTGGTGGTCGTCTCGGAGGACATCCACCAGAAGGTGGTGCTGGGCGGCTATCCGGGCCTCGACCCGGCGGCCTACCTGCCCGCCGACTTCGTCACCAAGCACGGCGAGCCGCGCCGGGGCTGGGTCACCGTACCCGGCTACCCGGCGCCGCCCGGACTTCCCGCGGACTCGGGGGAGCCGCCACGTGACAGCAGACCCGGGGACACCCCCGGCACGGGCGGCCGCGCGGGAGCGGCAGGCGGCGGGACCGAACCGGGGAGCCCGGTCCCGCCGCCGACGCCGTACATCAGCGGCGTGACGAACAGCCAGATAGCCGTGGGGGACGGTGCGACGGCCGTCAACGGGCCCTACGTCAACGGTCCCTACGTCCACGGTGACTACGTGAACGGCGACAAGACCGTGTACCACTACGGACACCCGGCCCCGCCGCACCGCACCGGTCCCGCGGACGGCTCATGAGCACCCCCTCCTCACCCCCGCCCACCACCGCACAGCCCACGACGACCACCGCACCCACCGCGAGCACGGGAGCCCCGCAGCCGCAGAGCGGGGGCGCGCCCCCGCCGGGCAGCGGCAGCGGCGCACCCCCGTCCGGCCCGGGCACCGGCGGCGACGGCGGTGCCCCCCAGCAGGGCAACCCCCAGCAGGGTGACGGCCAGCAGCCCGCGTCTTCCGACAACACCGCCGGCACCAGCGACACCGCCCGCCAGGCCACCGCCCGCCCCGGTCAGGGAAGCCTGCGCGCCGGGCTGCTGCGCACCGCCTGGACCCACATCGGCGGCGACCGCGTCGAGGGCGACAAGATCGTCATCCACGCCGACGGGGAACGCGGGGTCGTCCTGCGCGCCCTGGCCGCCGGCATCGTGGACACCGTCCGGCGCACCTTCCAGGCGCCGCCCCGCTGGGACGACGTCGTCGCCGACGCCTGGCGGCGCCGCTCGGTCGTGCTGCGCGGCCCCGGTGGCGCCGGCAAGACCGCCGCGGCCGTACGACTGCTGCTCTCCGCCCAGACCCAGGCCTTCTACCTGCTGGACTCGGTCGCCGAACTCACCCGGCTGACCGAACTCAAGCAACTCGGCCGCGGCGCGGGCCTGTTGCTCGACCGGCCCGTCGACCTCGGCGAGTTACGCGGCTCCCAACTGGCCGGCCTCGAGGACCTGCTGTCACAGGCCGAGGCCCACCTGGTGCTGATCGCCGGCCCGGAGACCGAACTCGGCCACAGCGTCGGCGAGTACGTCCAGCGAATAGGCCGCCCCGACACCCTGCACGACGTGCTGCTGGCCCACCTGGCGCACCGGCTCGGCGAGGACGACGCCGAACACGCCCTCGCCGCGGCGGGCGTGCGGGCCCTGTGCGAGGAATTCCTCGACCCGGCCGCCGCCTGCCGCGACGCCGCCCGGCTGGCCGAGGTCATCGGGCACGAGCACGCCGCCGGCGTCATCGACCTGGAGCGGGTCCGCGCCCGGATGGACCAGACCGGCGGCGAGGGCCCCGAGGAGTGGTTCGAGGGGCTCGGCGACACCGGCCTGCGCACCCACGCCGTCGCCCTCGCCGTCCTCGGCGGACTGCCCCAGGAGTACGTCGCCATGGCCGCGAGCGCCCTCCTGGACCGCTTCCGCAGCGACCGCGGCGTCCTGACCGCCAGCGTCGAGCACGGCCCCGTACCACTGCGGCAGGACCCCTTCAGCCAGTCCCGCCGGATGCTCGACGAGAAGCTGCGCGCCCGCACCGTCACCGCGGTCACCCGGGGCGACAACGGCTGGCTGCCGTGCACCGTCGCCGAGTACCGCGACCCCGACTACCCGGCGCGGATCATCCGGCACGCCTGGTCGCAGTACACCATCCAGGGCGAACTCCTCGACTGGCTGGCCGACCTGGTCGACAAACCCTCGCAGCAGGTGCGCAGCTTCGCCGGGACCGCGCTCGGCCTGATCGCCACCGAGTCCTTCGACGCCATCAGCACCCTCGTCTTCCCCGGCTGGATCCGCGACGGGGCAAGCGGTGAACAGCGCCGCGAGGCCATCGCCTACGCCCTGCGCGTCTGTGCCCGCGACCCCGACCTGCGGCCCGGGGTGCGCGCCCTCGTCGAAGGCTGGTACCTCGGCGGACCCTGGGAGTTCCAGGCCGCCGCCGCCCGCGCCTACGGCCTGTGCCTGGGCGGCGCCGGCCTGCCCACCGCCCTCCAGGCCCTCACCCGGCTCGGCACCGTCGACTCCGTCCAGGTCGCCATCGCGGTCGGCGACGCCGTCGCCGACCTGATGGAGGAAGACGTCCGGGCCAACGCCCCGGCGGTGCTGCGCGCCCTCGCCGAGATGGCGCACGAACCGAAGAGCCGCCACACGGGACACCTCGCCTTCCTGATCCTCGCCAACGCCCTGGTCACCGACGAGCCCCCGGCCGGCGGCCTGCCCGGGCGCAGCCGCCCCACCCTGCTCAGACTGGCCGCCGACAGCCCGCCCGGCGGCGAACTGCGCCGCCTCATCGGCTACCTGTGGGCCGAGGCCATCAGCGGCGAGGTCTACTCCGAACCGGCCGGGACCGTCCTGGACGCCTGGGCCACCCAGGCGGAGACCGACCCCGAGCTGCTGGCCGACCTCGTCCGCGTCCTGGCCGACGACGTCGCCGCCCGCTCGCCGCGCGCCGGCCTGCTCCTCCAGCGCTACGCCGCCCACTGGACCGACCGCGACCGTTTCCGTCCCCTGCCCCGCTCGGCGGCCGTCCTCGGCGCCGCCCTGCGGGCCACGCCCTCCGCTCGACCCACTCAGCCAGGAGGTGACCGGTGAACGACCCGGTCTCGTTGATCGTCAACCGGACGACGGTGCCCCGTATGGCGGTCGGCCCCACCAAGGCGACCGAACCGCACCTCGCGGTCGTGTACGCCACCGCGTCCGGCGAGGTGGAGTGCTTCGAGGGCCGCCCGATGACCCCCTCGCAGCAGGTGTTCTCCAAGTACCGCATGCGCTACGAGGTCGATCTGCGCCCCCGGCGGCGCAGCGCCGTCCTCGGCCGCAACCCGCTGGTCTCCCGCGACGGCGTGCACGCCTTCGAGGTGAAGGTCGACTTCGCCTTCCGCGTCGACAGCTGGGACGGCGCCAAGGCCGTGGTGCGCTCCGGCATCGACAACCCGCTGCCCCTCGTGCACAACTACCTCACCAGCCTCTTCCACGGCGCCGGACAGCGCTTCGCCATCGAGGACTCCTTCGGCCTCCAGCACTACCTCAACCAGAAGTGCGCCCAGCAGGTCACCCTCGCGGAGGGCCTGATCGTGTACGGCTGCCAGGTGACCGTGCAGCCCGACGACAAGTCCAAGCTCTACCTGGAGTCCCTGATCGAGGCCGGCCGGCGCGAGGCCCTCGGCCAGGCCGAACACGTACCCAACCTGGGCGAGGTCCTGCGCCAGGGCCAGCTCGACTCCAAGAAGCAGGAACTGGAGATAGAGGCCACCGCCCGGCAGGCGGCGGCGCTGCAGAGCACCCTCACCACCAGCGAGGGGCTGATCCGGCACTACCTGATCACGCACCCGGAGGACGCCGCCGGCGCCTTCGAGATGATGCGCAAACTGGAGGAGGCCCGCTTCGCGACCACGGAGCTCCAGAACCAGCGCGCCCTCGGCCTGCTCCAGCTGATGGCGGAGAAGAACCTCGTGCAGGCCGGCGACCTGGACGCGACGCGGCAGTTGCTGACCGACGCGGTCGGCCGGGCCACCGGCGGCGAGGCCCAGCTGCCGCCCGCCGCCACCCCGCAGCTGACCGGTGCCCGGCCCTGGGACGCCCCGCCGGCCCAGCTGTCCGCCGCGCCCGCCGCCGGGCAGGCCCAGGCCCCGCCGGCGTACACCCCCACCCAGACCCAGCCCACGTACACCCCGCCCCAGCCCACGGCCCCGGCCGCCTCCGCCCCCTACGGCGCGGGCCCCGGCTCCACCGTGGCCGGCGACCCCGTCCCGCCGTCCGCCGGACGGCCGACCACCCCCGCCTACACCGCCCTGATCTACCTGGTCCTCGACGAGTCCATGGACCGCAACTGCCTGGAGGAGCTCAACCGGGGCCTGAGCGACCTGCACTCCGCGCTCTCCTCCGCCCCGGAACTCTCCACCGCGCTCAGGCTGTCCGTCCTCGGCATGGCCGCCACCACCGAACCCCGGCTCCAGCTGGAGACGGTCGCGCCCGGCACCCGCACCCCCATCCTCACCGGACGGCCGGGACTGTCGTACGGGCACGCCTTCCAGCTGCTGACGACCGTCCTCGGGCAGGACGTCGGCGTGGTCAAGGGCGAGGGCGTGCAGGTGCTGCGGCCCATCGTCCACTTCGTCACCGGCGGCGCGACGGAGGAGGGCAACGGCTGGCGCGAGGCCCACCGCACGCTGACCGACACCACCGGCAACCCGGCGGCGCCGCACGTCATCGCGCTGGGCCTGGGCCGCGCCGACACGTTCGCGGTCCGCGGTGTGGCCACCCGGCCCGAGTTCGCCTTCATGGCGCCGCCCAACCAGGACGCCGTGTCCGCCGCGCACAGCTGCGCCGCCTTCCTGCGGGACAGCGTCGTCGGCTACGCCCGCCGGATCGCCTCCGGCGACCCGCAGTTCGCGGTGAGCCCGCCCGACGGCTTCCGGCGGGCCGAGGACGCGTTCTGACCCGCCCGGCCCGGTCCCACGAACCACACAGTTCCCACCACGCAAGAACGGAAAGACGATGATGGAAAGCAACCGGGGGCACTTGCTCCCCATCTACGTCCTCGCCGACGAGTCGGGCTCGATGACCGACTACATAGACGAGCTCAACGACGGTCTGCGCTCGCTGCACCAGGCGCTGCTCGGCGAACCGATGGCCGCCGCCAAGGTGCGCTTCTCGGTGCTCGGCTTCTCCGACGACGTGGTCGAGCGGGTCCGTCTGGTCGACCTGCGCAGCGCCAACGAGTTCCCGCGGCTGCGCACCCGCGGCATGACCAGCTACCGCAACGCCTTCGAGGACCTGATCGTGCGTATCCCGGGCGATGTGAACGCCCTCAAGCGCGAGGGCTACCAGGTGCACCGGCCGGCCGTGTTCTTCTTCAGCGACGGACTGCCCAACCACCACGAGGACTGGCAGGACGCGCACCGCCGCCTCACCGACCGCAACACCACCCTCGGCGCACCGAACATCATCGCCTGCGGAATCGAGGACGCCGACGCGCAGACCATCAACCAGGTCGCCACCCAGCCGCAGTTCGGCTTCATCGTCAACAAGGGCGTCGAGGTCGGCAGCGCCATCGCCAAGTTCTGCACGGCCCTCACGCAGAGCGTGATCCGCTCCGGGCGGTCACTGAGTTCGCCGTCCCCGGAACTGATGGTGGACAAGCCGGAAGGCTTCACCGTCGCGATCGATGTGATCTGACGTGCCCCTGTTCTCGCACCGCCGGTCCGAAGACGACCCGAAGGAGCGGCGGCACGTTCCGGCGCCGCCCGGCCCGGCCCCGGACCTGTACCCCAAGGAACCCGCCGGATCCGGTCCGGCCGCCCAGCCCGGCGGGCCGAACGTCCGGACACCGGCGGCCGTGACCGCGCCCCCTCGGAGCGAGCTCGCCGGCGGCTGGCTGCCCCTCTCCGTGGACGGCGCCGTCCCCGCCTTCGACCCCAGGCCGCCCACGGGCGGGCTGTCGTACCGCCCCGACACCGTCTGCGACGGCTGGTCGACCAGTGCGCTCGACCTGAGGCTGGCCTCGGTGCGCGGCTACGCCCACCGGGCCGAGGGCAAGCCCCGCGAGGACGACGCGGCGGCGGCCTGGGACGAACTCACCGGCGCCGTCGTGTTCGCCGTCGCCGACGGCGTGTCCGACGCGCGCGAGCCGCACATCGGCTCCCAGCTGGCCTGCCGCAGCGCGGTCGACGAACTGCTCGCCCAGGTGCGGGCGAGCGGCGGATTCGTCACCGACTGGCGCAAGCTGCTCAGCACCGTCCACTGGCAGCTGGTCGAGCAGGCCCGCCGCATCCTGCGGGCGCAGGACACCCCGAGCGTGGACGACACCGCCGCGCTGCTGGCCACCACCCTGGTCGCGGGGGCGGCCACCCCCACCGCGGAGGGGGTGCGGGTGGTCCTGGTGTCGGTGGGCGACTCCGGGGTCTGGGTGATCAAGAACCAGGAGGTGTACCCGCTCAAGGGCGGGAAGTCGTTCGGCGCGGACGGGCTGCTCTCCTCGGCCGTCCGGCCGATGCCGTACGTGCCCGCCGACACCGATCCGTTCGAGTACCTCCTGGACCCGGGCAGCGTCCTGCTGGTCGGCACCGACGGCTTCGGCGACCCCGTCGGTGACGGACGGGGTGCCGTGGCCCGGCTGTGCGTCCAGGAACTGTCCCGGCCGCTGCCGCCGCTGGGCTTCGCGTACGCGCTCGACTTCTACCGCGAGACCTTCGACGACGACCGCACACTGGTGGCTCTGTGGCCGCGCGGAGGGGCGCCGGGAGCGGTGCGATGAACGACGTCAGGGTGCCCTGGACGCCCGCCGAGCAACTGGGCGACTACCCCGCGCACCGTCTGGGCGGCGGCGGCCAGGGCATCGTGTACGGGGTGCCGGACCCGCACGGGAAGTTCCCCGGGCAGTCCCTGGTCTACAAGGAGTACCTGCCGAACGTCCCGTACGACGGCGACGTGCTGTACGACATGGTCTGCTTCCGCCAGCTCCTCGACCCGGCCGGTCGTGCCTTCCTGGACGACCGCCTGACCTGGCCGACGGTGCTGGTGTACCGGGACGACACGCCCACCGACCCGCGGCCCTCGCGGAACCCCGGGACCACGGTGACCGGCTTCCTCATGCGGCGCGTGGGCCCGGAGCACGAGCTGCACAGCCCCGTCCTGAACGGGGCCAAGCAGCAGGCGATGGAGTTCCTCCTCAACGACGACTCCTACAGCGCCCACATCGGGCTGCCCGTCGACGACGCGCAGCGCCTGGAGCTGCTGCTCGATCTCGCCCGCACCGTGGACCGGCTGCACGGGCACGGTGTGGCGGTGGGCGACCTGTCACCCAAGAACGTCCTGTTCACCCTGCGCGGGCAGGCGCGCTGCCTGCTCATCGACTGCGACTCCATGCGCTACCGGGGCAAGGACGTGCTGACGCAGGTGGACACCCCGGACTACGAGGTGCCGGCCCCGGAGAAGACCACCGCGACGGTCGCCACGGACTCCTACAAGTTCGGGCTGCTGGCCGCGCGGGTCTTCAACCGCAGCCAGGACAGCAGGGACCTCACCCCGCTCAGGGCCGTCTCCACCCAGCTCGCGAACCTGGCGGCGCGCGCCCAGAGCCAGGACCCGCAGCGGCGGCCCCGGCTCGCCGAGTGGATACCCGTACTGGAACTGGAACACGGCCGCGTCAAGCGCACCCCGCCGCCGGCCGCCGTCGCCCCGCAGCCGAATCCGTGGCAGCTACCCACCCAGACCGCGCAGACCCCCGTCCTCACCCCGCTGCCCCGCCCGCGGCAGACCGCCTCGGCGGCCAGCCGGTGGGTCGGCGGGCTGCTCACCGCGGTGCTGATCGGGGTGGTCGGCGGCTACGCGGCGACGCACGTGGCGAGTTCGGGCGGCTCGGGCGACTCCTCGTCCTCGTCGGCCACGGGGACGCCCACCCCGCGCACGTACGTCGGCGGTGACCCGCCGACCGACCAGGCCTCCCCGGACCCCGGCGACGAGACCAATCCTTCCGGCGTGGCCGTGGCCTCCGGGGCCACCGTCGACTACTCCCAGGTCGCCGACGACGATGCCGCCGAGGACGTGGCCGAGATGTTCGCCCGTTTCTTCGGCGCGATCAACGAACACCGCTACGACACCGCGCTGAAGTACTACGACCCTGACACCGGCGTGGTCGACCTCGGCACCACGGCCGGCCGCGACAAGTGGAAGGGGGTCATGTCCAGCACCCAGGACAGCGACTTCGTGCTCGGCGGCCTGTCCTCGGACGGCCGGTACACCCTGGCCACGCTGAACTTCACCAGCCACCAGGACCCGGGCTACGGACCCAAGGGCAGCCCCGACGACACCTGCGACCAGTGGTCGATCACCTACCAGCTGACCCATTCGGACGGCTACCGGATCTACCAGGCGTCCAAGGACGGGGTGAGCTACACGACCTGCTGAGGCCCCCCGGCCCGGGCTCACCCGCCGAACGCCTGCCGCTTCAGCTGGTCCGCCGACCGCACCAGCAGGGCCTGACGCCCCGTCATGATCCATCCTCGGGACCGCCACTGCTCCAGGACGCGGCTCACCGTGCGCCGTGAGGTCAGCAGCAGGCCGGCCAGGTCGTCCTGGGAGAGGGCCAGGCCGATGCGGTGGCCGGTGCCGTCGGGGTCCGGGTGGCCGCAGCGCTCGACCAGGTCCAGGAGGAGGACGGCGAGCCGGGCCGGCACCGGCTCGGTGATGCCGGCGCGCTGGAGGTCGGCCTCGCGCAGGCGTTGCGAGAGGGTCTGCTCCAGGGCCGCGGCGACGCCCGGGCGGGACCGGGCGAGCACCTGGAAGCGGGTGGCGGGCAGGTTCAGCAGGTCGGTCGAGGTGGCTGTGACCAGGGAGGCCGAGCGGCGCCCGCGCTCCACCGCGGCCTGCTCGCCGAGGAGTTCGCCGGGACCGCGCAGCGCGAGCAGGGCGCGGTAGCCGGCGTGCGACTGGGCGATCACCTTCACCCAGCCGTGCAGCAGGACGACCAGGTGGTCCGAGTCCTCGCCCTGGGTCAGGAACTGCCGGTCCGCCGGCAGGGACATCCGCGTCGCCGCCCGCAGCAGCGCGGCCCGGTCACCCGGGTCGAGGGCCTCCCAGAAGGGGGCGGGACGGATGGTCACGGCGCCTCGCCTCCCGTCGACGTACACCGGTGCACCGGAACGGCATCAGTGTGGCCCCGCCGCATCCTTGTGAAACCTGCCCCGGCCGACGAATTCGGGCACGGCGATCGCACGGCACCCGGGTGCTTCCTGTTCCTCCAGGGGCTACCGCGCAGTAACCGCTTGCCCCTACGCTGCCGCCAACTCCGTGACTACGAAGGGGATTTCACGTGCGTACGGTCAGACGGCTGGCGGCGCTGCTCGGTGCGGCCGCGATGGTGCTGATGGGACCCGGCAACGCCCATGCGGCGTCGGGGAAGTTGTCCGAGACTACGGCGATCGGTACGCACAACGCGTACGACAAGGCCAAGTACACCTATTTCGCACAGGCGTTGGACTCGGGAGCCTCGCTGCTCGAACTCGACGTCTACGTCGACAGCCTGAGCCACCGCTGGCGGGTCAGCCACAGCAACCCGCTGGGCAACGACAACAACTGCGAATACGCCAGCACCCCGAGCGACCTGTACAGCAAGCAGCGCAACCAGGACCTCGGCAGCTGCCTGGACAACATCGCCGCCTGGAACCAGCTCCACCCCGACCACGCGCCGATCGTCTTCAAGGTCGAGATGAAGGTCGGCTTCAACAACAACGCCGGCCTCGGCCCCGACGAGTTCGACTCGCTGGTCGCCTCGAAGCTGGGCAGCAGCGTGTACAAGCCCTCCGACCTGCTGGGCTCCACGTACTCCACGCTGGACGCGGCGGCCAAGGCGAACGCCTGGCCCAGCCGGGACGCTCTGAAGGGCAAGTTCCTCTTCGAGCTGATCCCCGGCACGGTGGAGGAGTCCAACCCCTTCGACAGCTACTGGACGGACGAGGAGTACGGCGACCACCTGCGGGACCTGTACGCGGCCGGGGACATCTCGGCGGCCCAGGCCTTCCCCGCGGTCCTCGGCGCGGCGAGCGGCGACCCGCGTACCAGCCGCTACGACGCCTCGATCCAGCCGTGGTTCGTGTTCTTCGACGGTGACGCGGCGTCGTACGTCAACAACGGCTACGCCACGTCCTTCTACTCCACGAACCACTACATCCTGATCATGACGGACGCCCACAACGTGTCCCCGGCCATCTCCTCGACCGATCCGACGGACGCCGAGGCCGCGGCCCGGCTGTCCCTGCTGGCGGCGGACCATGCCAGCATCATCACCTCGGACTGGTCGGCGAAGTCGGCATCGGTGCTCGGGTCGGTGACGGCCCGGGGTTGAGCGAGCACATGCCGGAATTCCGGGGGCGGCGCCGGATCGGGAGTGCCAGGGTGGGGCATATACCAGTCAACTCGTGTCACCCCACTGGCACTTCAGGAGTCCCCCCATGTTGCACGGCATCGACGTGAGCGCCTATCAGTCCTCCTCGTACGACACCGACGGCCTCTCCTTCGTCTTCATCAAGGCGACGGAGGGCCGTTCGTACGTCAATCCGAGGCTCTCCGCCCAGACGAAGCACGCCCGGGACGCCGGTCTGGTCGTCGGCTTCTACCACTTCCTGTGGCCCGGCGACCTCACCGCCCAGGCCGAGTACTTCCTCAAGCACGCCCCCGAGAAGGCGGGCGATATCCTCGCCGTCGACTGGGAGACGACCAGCGAGGGAACGCACGCGAGCAACGCGGAGAAGGACCGCTTCATCCGGAAGCTGAAGGAGCTGCGGCCGCACAACCGGGTCGTGCTGTACGCGAACCGGAACTACTGGCTGAACGTGGACATCACCTCGTACGCCGGTGACGGTCTGTGGATCGCCGACTACGTCACCGCGGGCAAGCCCCGCATCAAGGCCAAGTGGCGTTTCCACCAGTACAGCAGCGAACCCCATGACAAGGACGTGGCCGACTTCGCGAGCAAGGCCGCGCTCGTGAAATGGGCCAAGGACGTCTGACGCCCACCGCACTGAGGGGGGTGCCCGGGGGTACTCGCTAGATATGAAGCTGCATCTTCCGGGTCGGAAAGATCCCCACGGCGGCGACGAGGTCCCCTCCCCCGAGGAGGCGGGGCCCGGCCCCGAGGTCGAGCGGCGGGCGCCGGACGCGCCGACGAAGCTGCCGAGGCAGGCGTGGAAAGCGGTGCTCAAGGGAAGCCTGCGGGAGTTCCAGGACGACGAGCTGACCGACCGGGCCGCGGCGCTGACCTACTACGGCGTGCTCTCGCTCTTCCCCGCCCTGCTGGTGCTCGTCTCCCTGCTCGGGATCACCGGCAGGTCGGTCACCGACAAGGTGCTGGCCAACCTCAGGCAGCTCACTCCCGGCTCGGCCCGTGACATCATCACCCGGGCCGTCGAGCAGTTGCAGAACAACTCCGGCACCGGCTCGATCGTGGCCGTCGTCGGCATCCTGCTGGCGGTGTGGTCGGCGTCCGGGTACGTCGCGGCGTTCATCCGCACGGCCAACCGGGTCTACGACATGCCCGAGGGCCGGCCGATGTGGAAGATCCTTCCGGTGCGCGTCGGGCTGACGGTCGTGCTGATGGTGCTCGCGGTGGCCAGTGCGCTGATCGTGGTCTTCACCGGCGGGCTGGCCCGCCAGGCCGGCAAGGCCCTCGGGATCGGCGACACCGCGCTGACGGTGTGGTCGGTCGCCAAGTGGCCCGTCCTGGTGCTCCTGGTCACCATCATGATCGCGATCCTGTACTGGGCCGCCCCGAACGCCAAGGTGAAGGGCTTCCGGTGGGTCACCCCGGGCAGCTTCCTCGCCCTGCTGATCTGGATGATCGCCTCCGCCGGGTTTGCGTTCTACGTCGCGAACTTCGGCTCGTACAACAAGACCTACGGCACCATGGCCGGGGTCATCGTCTTCCTGGTCTGGCTGTGGATCAGCAATCTCGCCATCCTGCTCGGCCTGGAGTTCGACGCCGAGACGGTCCGGCAGCGGGCGATCACCGGCGGCCTGCCTGCGGACAAGGAGCCCTACACCGAGCCCCGCGACACCCGGAAGTGGGACGAGGAGGACCTGCGCCGACTGGACGGCCCCTGAGGGGGCAGGTCCCGCCGCGATCCGGTCCGAGAGCGGCAAGAATCACCTATCAGGCGGCATTAGTCGAAATACCAGGATGTTGCGGTCGTCTTCTCTGGCACGTTACGCCTCTGCCCTATCTCTCCATGGAGGCGACGCGTGCCAGAGCTCTATCCCAGGTGGTCCGATCGGCTGATACGCGAGATCGACGCCGTCGTGGTCCGCAGGTCCAAGGCGAGCAAGGTGCCGGCCCTGGTGCTGGCCAGACAGGACGGCGGGGACGTGGCGGCGGCGGCCCGTCTGGTCCGGGACTACAAGCGCCGGCTCACGCACAGGGACCGGAACCCGCACAGCCAGGTGCCGCACGCCGTCGTCGACGACGAGGCGATGCGCGGGGGCGGGTTCGTCGAGGCGATGGACGGCGTGGCACAGCAGCTCCAGCTGACCATGCCGTCGGGGCGCCTCAGGCTGCCGCACTTCCACACGTGCCGGGCCGTGCTGGACCAGGAGAGCGGTGCCGGAGACGTCCGGGCCCAGCAGCAGCCGATCCTCGACGGACTGCACGCCGCGCTGCTGGGCCGGAGGGCGGTGCTCGGGGCCGGCGACAGGATCGCGGGTTTCTTCGGGCAGCACTTCCTGACCGGCTGGCTCCAGGGCTTCGTGGCGGCGTTGATCGTCGGCTTTCCCCGCTTCTGCTACCGGTTCCATCTGCGGCACTGGGGCCTGCGCTGGGTCGCCGAAGAACTCGACGCGGCCTGTTTCCTGGACGCCGCGCTCTCGTTCTGCCGGGACGGCCGACTGGACCGGGACGACCCGCGAGTGCGCCGGATCCTGCTGCGTGCGCTGCTCACCGATCTGCGCAGGGCCACCCGGTGGAGGTCTCCTCTGAGCCACCTGTGGGCCCGGCGCCGGTGGGCCGTCGTCGTCATGATCCCCGAGATCCACGACGTGAACGGGCCCGGCCGCACATTGCTCGGAACGTTCGAGGAACTCGCCCGCGACCAGCCGTCCCAGCCCCTGCTCATCCTGGCCGCCTGCGCGGGACCGCCGCCGGAGTACGCCCTCCCGCTCGACGCCGACCTGAAGCGGCCGAACGGCATCGCCGACGAGGTCTGCACCGCCCTCACCGAGGGCAGCGACGAACCCGTACGCCTGGTCACGCTGACCGCCGAGGACGACGACGCGGAACGCACGGCGGAGACCTGGCTGATCAACCACCCGAGCGTCACAGCCCGCAGGAACAGGTCCGTCGACTGGCTCGGCCCGACCGCGCTGCCGTTCCTGGCCACGGCCACCGCCGGTGCCCTCCTGGCCCAGCACTTCCTCTGGTCGGGGGCTCCACCGCGCCCGCATGCGGCGCCCTCCTCCTGCGTGACGGTTTCGACCGGTGAGCGCGTCGGCGTGACCGACGGAAGCCAGTGCGACCTGGCGGTCCCGGGAGAGCGCGGGAAAGAGCTCAGGGAGCTGGAACAGCAGGTCACGGAGGAGAACGCGAAGATCACCGACGGACGGTTCCGGACGCTCGTCTTCCTCGCGCCCCTGAGCCTCCAGGCCGACGTGTACGACGACCCGCCGATCGGTCTTCAGATCCTGCGCGGCGTCATCGCCCAGCAGCACAAGCTCAACAGCGAGAACCGCCAGAACAAGATGCCGATCCGCCTGCTGATCGCCAACACCGGCCAGTACTTCCTGTACGGGTCGAGCATCGGCAAGGGCCCGGACGTCACCCGGATGATCATCCGCCGCAAGGCCGAGGACCACATCGCCGCGGTCCTCGGAATCACCCAGAGCCGCGCCGAGTCCCTGGAAGCGGCCCGGGAACTCGACGCAGCCGGGATCCCGGTGATCGCCAACGGAGTGACCGGCAGCAACATGGTCGGTCCCGACTCTCCGCCGCGCTACTTCCAGGTCACCACGCCCAACGCGCGGGTTGCGTCCGTCCTGGCCGACTTCATCCACCACTCACCGACGGTCCGAGCCCTCACCAGCGGCAGACCGCACGCCGTGGTGGTGTACGACTCGAACGACACCTACTTCAGCACGGACCTGAGAAACCTGTTCGTCGACGCCTACCGCCCCTACGGAAAGATCGACGAGTTCACCTTCAGCGAGAAGCCGGGGGTGAGGACACCGGAGGACATCGCGACCGACGTGTGCAACAAGGCCACGGCTGTCCACGGCGTCATCGTCTACCTGGGCCGTTCCGGAGTCCTGCCGAGCCTCCTCAACGCCATGCAGCGGGCCGGCGGCCAGTGCCAGCCGTCGCGGGGCACCATCCCGCTGATCGCCGAGAGCGCCCCCATCGGCTTCCAGGTCGATCCGGTGGGGACGGCGCAGGCATACCCGTACATGACGATCTTCTACGAAACGGCGAACGCGCCCACACAGGACCCCCGGGACCCCTACTCCCAGTTCGCCCGAGACTTCGCCGCGGTCTTCGGCGACCGCGGCGCCGACGCCGACGCCGCCGGCGGCTTCGACACCGTCGGCATCGTCACCAAGGTCGTCGAGAACCTGCTCCCCGCCTCCCGCAACGGCGACGTCGAATCCGACGACATCTACCTCTGGCTGACAGCCCACGGCGTGTCCGACTACCCCGGAGCGTCCGGCGTGCTCCGGCTGGACGGCCAGAACAAGTTCCCGCCCGACAAAGCGGAGTTCATCCGCGAGATCCTGCAACCGAACGGCACGGCGGTCACGTTGCTGAGCTGCGGAATCCTCCCCAACCGGCAGAATCCCGCCACATGGGGCACTCCACCGGACGCCTTCCCCTGCCCGCGGCACTGAGACCTCAGCACTCGATGATGTTGACCGCGAGCCCGCCCCGGGCCGTCTCCTTGTACTTGACGGACATGCCGACGGCTGTTGATCACGCGTTCGACCTGGAGATCTCCCCGTGCGTCAACCCCTTTGCCGACAGCGACAGGACCATCTCGTCCACCCCGCCCAAACGCCGCTGCCGCTTCTTGACCAGCTGCGGCTCGAACGCCCCGGCCCGGTCCCGCGGCACCGTGATCTCCACAGGACCGGCCTCGGTGGTCACCGTCTTGGACCGGTGACCGTTGCGGTAGTTCGCACAGCGTTCGTCGCGTCCACGGTGGCCTTCCCGGCCTCGATGTCACTCGTCACGTCAGTCATCAACTGTCGCTTCCAGCCCGGGAGTTGCACCACTCACCGTACGGACCCGCATTAGGCGCCGTCTCAAAGTCGTCAGGGACGGATCACCGGGATCCAATAGGCTCGGAGATGATCCCGGAGGAGGACACTGAACAGCAGTGACAAAAAAGCGAGTTGTCATCGTAACCGGCGGAGGTTCGGGCATCGGGGAGGCGACGGCCCGGCTGCTGAGCGAGAGCGGCCACCACGTGGTCGTCTCCGGTCGGCGGAGCGAGCCCCTGCGACGCCTCGAAGCCGAGGCCGGGGTACTGGCCCATCCGTCCGACGTGGGGGACGCCGACGCGGCGGACGATCTCGTCCAGGCAGCCCTGGCCGCCCATGGACGACTCGACGGACTGGTGCTCAACGCGGGCATCGGGCGCGGCGGAGCCGTGGGCGACCTGTCGTTGGAGGACTGGGACGAGGTGATGCGCACCAATCTCACCGGCCCTCTGATGCTCCTGCGCGCGGCGCTCCCGCACCTGCTGGAGTCGAGCGGGGCCGTGGTCGGCGTCGCTTCGGTGTCCGCGCTGCGCAACGGCACGAGCAACGCCCCGTACGCCACGTCCAAGGCGGCCCTGCTCCAGCTCTGCCGCTCCGTCGCCGTCGACTACGGGCGTCAGGGAGTGCGGGCCAACATCGTGTGCCCCGGATGGGTACGGACCGAGATGGCCGACCGGCGCATGGCGCGTTTTGCGGTGGAAGCCGACCTTCAGGGTGGTGTGGATGCCGCCTACGACGCGGCGACCGGGCTCCTGCCCATGGGCCGGCCGGGCGAACCGCGTGAAGTCGCCGAGGCGATCGACTGGTTGCTGTCCCCGGCGGCGTCGTACGTCAACGGCTCGGTCCTCACCGTCGACGGCGGCGCGACGGCCCTCGATCCGGGGACCCTCGGGTTCGATTTCCAGATCACCCGACGCGGCTAAGGGCTGTCCCGCAATGATCAATTGAGTCGAGACGGTCAGCATCGGGGACGGCCTTCTCGGGCCGGTCTATCCGGCGAGTGCGAGGTTGTGCAGGCGGGCTATGCCGAGCATGGCGTGATGAACACCGTCTCCCTTCAAGCGGCAGTCGCGGAGGATCATCCAGCTCTTCATGCGGGCGAAGGCGTGCTCGACGCGAGCACGGACCTTGCGGTGTGAGCGGTTGTGCTCCTCTTTCCAGGCCGGGAGTTCGGTCTGGCCGGGTTCGCGGCGGTGCGGGATCACCAGGCCAGTGCCGCGGTAACCCCCGTCGGCGATCACCGTTGCGTTGCCGACGGCGGCCTTCGCTCCAGACAACTCCCATGCCCTGCAGTCGTTGCGGTTGCCGGGCAGAGGGCGGCCAACCACGACGACCAGCCGTGTATCAGCGTCGATGACGACCTGGTGGTTGGTGGAGTACCGGTAGTTCTTCGACTGCTCGGCCACCGCATGGTCACGCGTGGGCATCAAGGTGCCGTCCGCGATGAGCACGGTGTCTTTGCGGAACCGTCGGCGCGGCCGCAGCTCGAGCAGCGGTGCGAGGCGGTTGATGACGCGGGCGGCCGCAGACTTCGAGATTCCGAACAACGGCGTGAGCTGGCGCAGCGTCAAGTTCGTGCGCCAGTACGCCGCGAGCGGCAGGACGCGGTCCTCCAGGGGAAGGCCCCGCGGCCGGCCTCGACGGACCGCGTCCGCTCCCTCACGGCGCAGGGCGGTCACCAGCTTGCCTAAGCAGCGCGGGCTCAGCCCGGTGAATGGGTCTATCCAGGACGGTTGTGACGCCGTGATCACTACTCCCACGTCAAGATCGTCCCACTACCCCAGAGCCCAGCGTTACGAAGATCAGTACTTGCCAGAATTCTGTTGGGCGGTCTCGTCACCGGCCGGTCGACACCCGGCTGCGACGCCGTCCTTCGTGATCGTTTGCGGGACAAGTCTTAGTAGGACTCCGTTAGGTCTGTCTTGATCTCGGTGTTGTGGTCCTGGTGGGGAGGGGCTGATGGCAGGTGGTGCAGGTGCCGGTCCAGCACCTCAGGATGTCTTGGAGTGCGTCGAGGATCTGGTAGAGGGTGAGTGCGGTCCAGGTGCTTTTGGGGCCAGACGCTGTTCGGTAAGAAACGCGTGGGCCGCGGTCACCAGGGTGACGTGGTGGTGCCAGCCGGGCCAGGACCGGCCTTCGAAGTGGTCCAGGCCCAGTCCGTGCTTGAGTTCGCGGTAGTCGTGCTCGATGCGCCAGCGGACCTTGGCCAGACGGACCAGGTCGGCGATCGGAGTGTCGGCCGGCAGGCTGGACAACCAGTAGTCGGTGGGAGTCTCGGCCTCTTCGGGCCATTCGACCAGCAGCCAGCAGTCGGGCAGGATGCCGTCCCACCAGCCCTGTTCGGCTGAGGCGGCGGCTCGGATGGGACGTTCGACGGCGTTGCCGGCCGGGCGGACGCGCACGGCGGCGAAGCGGGAACGTAACTCGCCGCGCGAGCCCTGCCGCCAGGTGAGGGAGGTGAACGCCTCCTGCCCGAGGTCGGTGGCAAGGGCTGCCACTGAGGGTGCGGGGTGGCGGTAGCGGGGCTGGGGCCAGCAGCCGACAGGGCCCTTGCGGTCCGGGGCTGTCGGTTGGGCGTCGAATGGGTGGGCGGTCACGTCCGCGCGGACGGCCAGCATGTAGTCGATTCCCCGCTCTGCCAGGCTGGCCCGCAGGTGGGCGTTGGTGCCGTAGGCGGCGTCGGCCACCACGGCCGGCGGCCTCATGCCCCAGTCGGCCAGCGTGTCGAGCATGTCCAGAGCCAGCCGCCACTTCTCGCGGTGCCCGGCCTCGGACGGAATGCGGGTGACGGTCCTGCGGTCGGTGTCAGCCGCCCACTCCTTGGGCAGGAACAGCCGCCACTTGCAGTGGGCAGGAGGCCGTGTCCCTGGCGGCGTGGACGCTGACCGCGACCTGGCAGTTGGCGCGTTTACCCAGGGCTCCGCAGTACTGCGGAGCCACGGCGACCGACATTCTTCCGTCCTTGGGCAGCGACACGTCGTCGATCACCCAGGCCGTCGGGTTGACCAGCGGCAGCATGCGTTCGCAGATCCGCCGCTGCACCGGCACCGGGTCCCAGGTGGACTGGTTCACGAACTGCTGCAGGTTCTGTTCGTTGCCGTCCGGCAGCCGCGAGGCCATGGCCTGGATCGACTTGCGGCGGCCGTCCAGCATCAGTCCCCGCAGGTAGCAGTCGCCTTTGGCCCGCTGGTCCTTGCGCGGCACCGACGCAAACACATCAGCCACGTATAACGCCAACTTCGCCCGGACACGGTTCACTTCATGTGCGTCCATCCCCCCAACATGCCCAGGAACAGGCCGAACCGAAAGACCTAACGGAGTCCTATTAGGCATGCGTAGACGTCGGATCAGGGTCGTGAGGCCGGCGAGGACCGGTCGTGGCGGGGGAGCGGGTCCGTCATCGTGGGCCACATCCGGGCGATCCCCAGCAGTGTCGCCGGGCTGCCATGGACCACACCGGGCAGCGGGCAGGGGTCGGCGGGCGGTGCGCCGGCGAGTTTGCCGCGCCGGGCCTGGTCCAGTGCGCCGGCGAGTGCGGCCGACGTGAGGCGGTCCTCCCGTACCCCTGCCTGCCGGGCGTGCCGGTGCGCCGTCTCGTAGGCGTCCGGCCGGATCCATCGCTGCAGATCCAGGAGCGCGTCATAGGTTTCGATGGTCTGCCGGTGTGCCTGGAGCGCCAGTGAGGAGCGCGGCCGCAGCACCTCCCGCAGTCTGGTGCGCTGCGGTCTGGCGAGGGCGACGTGGGGCACCGCCGTCATCAGGTCGCGCCACAGCGGCCACAACCGCCAGGTGGTCCACAGGGCGTTCGCCGACCGGACGAGGGCGGTCGCGGTGGGGACCAGCAGTGATGCCGCCCGGAAGAAGCCGTGGACCCCGATGATCAGCGACAGGTAGGGGAGCATGCGCGGTGTGCGGCCGTAGAGGTGCCAGAGATAACCGAACCAGAAGACGACGGCGAGGACGCTTCCCACCGCGAACAGCCGCAGCGACCACACGAGATCGCGGTCTCCCGTGCGCATGCTGTACAGCCAGCAGACCACGAGTGCGACGGCGTCACCGACGAGGTGGGCGCCGATGAGGATCAGCCAGTAGGCGGACGCCGGATCGGCAGGCCCCTGCACGGACGCCGTTCCCGCACGTGGTTCGAGCTGCAACACGTCCAGGACGAGCAACGCGGCCAGGGCCGCCGGGAGCCCCACCGTCACGGACAGCCGCAGGCGGCGCGTCCGGGTGGGGTCGACCATGAAGAGCAGGACCAGCCCGGCGCTGAGGACGCCGATCAGATTGCGGGCCAGGGAAACCGTGTGGAGTTCGACGCCGGCATCGGTCAGCCATCCGACGACCCTGGGCTGGAAGAGGGTGATGGCGAGGGTCGCGGCCAGGACCGCGAGCCACAGCCCCCGTTGGCGTGGCTGGAGCAGCGCGGGCCGGGCCCGCCAGAGCAGGGCGAACCACAGGGTGAGGACGCTCCACAGTCCGACCAGGGCAGCCAGCTCACTCACCGACTTCGACCCTCACTCCCAGGAACGCGCCGAGTCGGCCCAGCCGGCCGCCCGCCCGGCCGGCCGTCCCGGCGCTCTGTATCAGGCTGGCGATCATCTCGGCCTCCTGCTCCTCGGCAGTCGTGTAACTGGTCCGGGCCATCAGCCGTTTGACGAGATGCGGCTGCAGACCGCTGAGTAGCCCGGCGATCGGCTCGTCGGCCTCGGCCGTGGCGCCACGGTGGTGGTCGCACAGCACATGGCCGATCTCGTGGAGGATGATGTGCTCCCGGTGCAGGGGCGCGGTCCGGGCCTCGTAGAAGACGTAGTCGGCGTCGTCCGTACCCAGCCAGAGACCGCAGGCACCGGCGATCGCCGCCTGCTCCGGTAGCTCTTTGAGAACGAGTGGGCGGCCTCTGAGTGCTTCCACCCGCTCGCAGACCGCGTCGAAGGAAAGCGACCGGGGCACTGCGAGATCGCGCAGAATCACCGTACATCGCCGCTGTAACTCGGCATACTCGCCCGTTCGCCGCACGTCCTGTGTCACTCTCACTGGTCGTTGCCGCTCGGCTTCCGCGGTGTGCCTATCGGCCGGAACGGTGGGGACGTCCCCCCGGGTCGGACTCCGGGGACATCGCGTTCACCACGGCGAGCAGGGCGTCCAGCCCCGCTTCCGACAGCCCGTCGGCACGGAAGGCCAGCGTGCGCACCTTGCTGTTCCCCAGAGCAACGGCGAACTCCATCTGGCGTCTCACCCGCTCGGAGACCTCCTCGTCGGTGAAGTAGTCCGGGGTGACCCCGAAATGCTCTGCCAGGACCCGAAGATGGTCGCGCGTCACGTTCCGCTTCCGGCCCGTCGCCAGTTCCCAGAGGTAGGTGGCCGAGAACGTACGCCCCGTGCTCTCGCGGATCTCCTCCGCGATCTTGCTGTACGGAGGCCGGTTGCCGCGGTAGTACGCATTGACGATGTCCTCCAGCCGTCGGGCCAGGGACGACGGGCCTGTCGTGCCGCGCTCGGCGCTGCCGGTACTCGTCAAGTCTCCAACTCCCGGTCGAGAGAACGCTTCCTGCCCCCAGCGGACAGGGTGTGGTTTCAACCTAAGCCGCCGACCGCCACCTTGAACACGTCCGGGGCAATGTATTCAGGCCAAAGGATGGCATCGGCGGGCGCCAGCGAATCAGTTGACACGCTTTCATCCGCTCAGTACGGTCCCGATTGCTTGCGCAATCGCACGGTAGTCCGAACGTCACGCCGGCTGACCTCCGGCGGACCTGGCGCTGCGGTGAAGGAAAAGCACAAGACAAGGGGGAATCGCAGGAATGACATCCGCACGGCAGCCGGGCGAATCCGACGCCGACCCGGCCTGTGGAGACAGCGGTGCCGGACCGGCACTCTACGCCCGGATAAGGCGGAAACTGAAGCAGGAGATACTGGCAGGCGTCTACGCCGAGGGGGAGTATCTGCCCTCGGCGGGCGAACTCGCAAAAAGATACGGCGCCAACAGGAACACGGTCCTGCGGGCGCTGCGTATGTTACGCGCGGAAGGGCTGATCGACTTCGGCCGGGGCCGCGGCACGGTCGTGATGCACTCCGCCGGAAAAGCGGACCTCGCCGAGATAGCGGAGCAACTCCGGCATGTCGTCAACCGTGCCGATGCCTCGGGAATCTCCCGAGCGGCCGTCGTGGCCGCCGTACAGCGGATCCCCCCGGTGTCTGCCACACGTACCCCGATGGGTGGACCCGCCGCGCCGATTCGACGGGGAACCGCGGCTACGGCTCGTACGGGCCGCGCGGCCGCGGCGCCGCGTGATGCGCGATCGCGTCGACTGCGGTGGCGATAAGGCTAATACGCAGGGTCAGGATGGAGCCATGGAAGCCAGGTGTTCGCGCCCGGCCACCGGATCGCTCCGACTCGGCCGCGCGTGGTCGAAAGGCCAGGTTGCCACGGGTCCCGAAGCCCGGGGCAGGCAGATTTTCCCGGCGGCCACGCAGCGTATCGGGAGTGTTCCTTCATTGATCGTCGTAATCGCCTCCGCCTAGATTCACCGGTGAGCGGACGACCGATCGAGTCACCGCTTCCACTCCTTACGGAAAGGAGGTGACAAGCATGGGTCGGAAGATCTATGAGGCGCCGGCGATGTTCATTGCCGGTGATTTCCGATTGGACACCGGATTCCTGCGGCGCGGTCCGCATGAGCCCAGGGTCCGTCTGCCGCTTGCAGCCTAGGGAATCTCTGGGAGAACGATGTCGAGCCACGGCGAAAGCTGGTTTGTGGTACTGCCTGATTGCGAAGCCGGCCTCGCCGTGGCCTCGCATGTGGAAACACGACTGAAGAGCACGGCGGAAAAGCGGGTGCTCCATGCCTCCGGTCGCCCCTTCCTGATCGGCTCCTGGGGCCCCGCGTTCGTCACCACCACCCGGCACGGTCTGCGGATCGCGCTCATCGGGTGCGGTTCCGCCGACGAGCACGAGGTCGCGCAACGCCTCGCCGAACAGCGCGACATCGAGTCCGCTGCCCGCGTCGCACGCTCGCTGCGCGGCGAGTTCCATCTCGTCGTCGCGGCGGGCGGGCGGTTGCGGGTCCGGGGCACCGTGTCGGGGATGAGGCGCGTCTTCCACGGCGACACCGAGGGCACCACGGTGGCGAGCAACCGCGCGGACGTTGTCGCCCGGCTGCTCGACGCGCCCCTCGACGAGGAACTCCTCGCCGTCCGCCTGCTGGACTCCGTCCCCCATCCGCTCGGGGACATGCCGCTGTGGCGGGGCGTGCACGCCGTCCCCCCGGGTTTCCAACTGGACGCGGGCCCGGACGGCGCCTCCCGCACACGCTGGTGGAGTCCCCCCGAGCCCCGGCTGGGTCTGGAGGAGGGCGCGGCACTGCTGCGGACGGAACTCGACGCGGCGGTCCGGGTGCGTACGCGGGCTGCGGCCACCATCAGTTCCGACCTCTCCGGAGGACTCGACTCCACCGCCGTCTGCGCCCTCGCCGCCGCTGCGGGGGCTGCCCCGGTCGCCCTCACCATGTCCAGCCGCGACCCGGGGGACGACGACCTCCACTGGGCGAAGCTGGCCGTGGCCGACCTCGACCACGCGGAGCACGTCGTGCTTCCCGTCGACCACATCCCGCTGTTCTACAGCGGCCTGCTGGAGGTCACCGGGCCGGTCGACGAACCGGCGCCGACCATCCTCGACCAGCCCCGGCAACTCGCCGGCCACGACGAGATGTTGGCCCGCGGCTCCACGCTGCATCTCACCGGGATGGGCGGCGACCACGTCCTGTGGGGCCACCCAGCGCATGTGCTCGAACGGCTGACCACCGACCCGCTCGGTGCCCTGCGCCACCTCCGCGGCTACCGGGCGCACAACAGATGGTCGTTGCGGGACGCCCTGTCGGTGATCGCCGACCGCAGGCCCTACGGGCAGTGGCTGGCCGACAGCGCCGACCGGCTCACCGCCGCACGGGCCGCGCCGCACAGCGCCGACGTCCTCGCCTGGGACGTCCCGCCCCGGATGCCCGGCTGGGCGACACCGGACGCCGTCGCCGCGGTGCGCGACAGGATGCGGCGGGTGGCGCAGTCGGCCGTTCCCCTGGGCAGGACCCGTGCCCGGCACAACGAGCTGAACGTCCTGCGCCACGGAACGCGGGTGACGCGCATCCTGCACCAGGTTGCCGAGCACGGCGGACTGCCCATGGCCAGCCCGTTCTTCGACGACCGTGTCATCGAGGCGTGCTGGTCGGTGCGGGCGGAGGAGCGGTCGTCGCCCTGGCGGTACAAGCCACTGCTCAAGGCCGCGCTGCGCGGCGTCGTACCGGCCGCCGTACTCGAACGCGAGACCAAGGGAGAGGCGTCGACCGACGCGGCCAACGGACTGCGGGAGAACCGCGCCCGGATCGCCGAGCTGTGGCACGACTCCCGTCTCGCCCGGCTGGGACTGGTCGACGCGGACCGGCTCGTCAGAACCACACTGCAGCCTTCCTCGCCCGAACTCCGGTATGCGGGCCTCGACTCGACGCTCGCCTGCGAGATCTGGCTGCGCACCACCTGAGCGCCATGAGCGCCATCCGAAGGGGGAACTCATGCGGCTGAGAGCCGACGTGTCACTGGTGGAGACCGACTACGGAAAGATCCTGCTGGACGGGCGCAGCGGAAAGTACTGGGAGCTCAACCCCACCGGCAGCCTGGTGCTGGACGAACTGATGTCGGGCGGCGACCTCGACGCGGTGATCACCCGGCTCACCGCCGAGTTTGAGGTCGGCGCGGAAACGGCGCGTGCTGACGCCGAGGCGCTCGTCGCGGCGCTGGTCGAGGCGAGGCTGGTCGACCGGTGAGCTTCCAGACCGTACTGCGCGCCCGGTCCGAGGTCCCCCGGCGGGCGCGGATCGCCGCGCGCCTGGCCGTGGCGGTCGCCAAGCCGCTCACCCGTCTCCCGCCGGACCTCATCCGCCGGTTGCTGACCGCGCTCGCCCGTGGCGCCCGGCCGGTCGGCTTCGAGCAGGCGGCGGCCGCGCGGGACGCGGTGACCACAGTCAGCCTGGTGTGCGCCGGACGCGAGGGATGCCTGCAGCGGTCGATCGCGACCGCGCTGCTGTGCCGCACCCGGGGCAGCTGGCCGACCTGGTGCGTCGGGGTCCGTACCGCCCCGCCGTTCGCCGCGCACGCCTGGGTGGAGGCCGACGGACGCATGGTGGGCGAGGGCGCCCCCGAGGGTTATTTCCGGGTGCTGATCAGCGTGGCACCGCACCACACTAGGGAGGCAACCGATGGCCGGCACGGCCGAGGATGAACGCGTCGGCATCCGTGACCTGTTCGCGCTGCTCCTGCAGCGGCGGACGACCGTCGTCTGGGCGCTCACGCTGACGGTCGTCGGCACCGCGCTCGGGCTGCTGCAGCCGCTGATGACGATGCGGCTGATCGACCGGGTGGGAACCGGGCAGTCGCTGCTCGGCCCGGCCCTGCTGCTCGCGGGGCTGTTCGCCGCCCAGGCCTGCATCGAGGGCGTGGGTCAGTTCCTGCTCGACGTGGTCGGCGAGGGCGTCGTACTGCGGCTGCGCAAGAACCTGACGAACCGGCTGCTGCTCGTCCGAATCGACGCCTTCGACCGCCACCGGGTCGGCGATCTGCTCTCCCGCGTGGGCACGGACACCACCGTGCTGCGCGACATGGTGGCGGGCAGCTTCGTCCAACTCGTCACCGTGGCGCTCACCGCCGTCGGAACGGCGGGACTGATGCTGTGGATCGACCCCGTCATGTTCGCCGTCGTCATCGCCACGATCGTCGCCGCGGCGATCGTCGTCGCCGGTGTCATGACCGGCATCCGCGGGGCCACCGAGCAGTCCCTCACGGACGTCGGCACCATGACGGCCGATCTCGAACAGGCGCTGGGCAACATCCGCACCGTACGCGCCTGCGGAGCCGAACTCCGCGAGGCCGAACGCATCGGGGCGGACGCGGAGGCCGCCTGCGCGAGCGGGGTGCGCTCCGCGCGCCTCGGCTCCCTCGTGTCGCCGATGATGGAGGTCGCGGTCAACGGCTCGTTCCTGCTCGTCCTGCTCATCGGCGCCGTACGGGTCTCGAACGGCAACATGACGATCAGCGAGCTGGTCGCCTTCCTGCTCTACGCGACCTATCTGGTCATGCCGTTGGCCGGCCTCTTCAGCGCGATCAGCCTCATCCAGCGCGGACTCGGATCCCTGAAACGCATTCAGGAAACCCTGAAGCTGCCCGTGGAGACCACCCCGGACCCCTGCGAGGTCCCCGCCCAGGGCTCCGGCCCGCTGCTCCAACTGCGGGACGTCTCCTTCGCGTACGGGGACCGCCAGGTCCTGAGCGGGGTGTCCCTGCAGATCCCGGAGCGCGGCTACCTCGCCCTGGTGGGCAGATCCGGCGCGGGCAAGACCACCGTGACCTCCCTCATCGAGCGCTTCCACGACCCGGACGAGGGAGCGGTACTCTTCCGGGGCACCGAGCTCGGACGACTCGAACACCGGGCCTACCGGCGGCACGTGGCGCTGGTGGAACAGCACACGCCGCTGCTCTACGGATCACTGCGCCACAACCTCACCTACGCCGCGCCGGACGCGTCCGAGGACGCCGTCCGCGACGTGCTCGACACCGTCGACCTCGGCCCGCTCGTACGGCGCCTGCCGGACGGGCTCGACACCGAGGTGGGGGAGCGCGGGCTGCGGCTGTCGGGCGGCGAGCGCCAGCGCGTGGCCATCGCCCGCGCCCTGCTCGCCGAGCCCGATCTGCTGGTGCTCGACGAGCCGACCTCGCACCTCGACACCATCAGCGAGGCCGAACTCGCCGAAGCCCTGCTGAAGGTGTCCGAACGCTGTGCCCTGCTGGTCATCGCCCACCGGCTGTCGACGGTCCGTGCCGCGCCGCGGATCGCCGTCATGGACGGCGGCCGGGTCAGCTCCGTGGGCACCCATGAAGAACTCCTCGTTCGTGACCGTATGTACGGGCAGTTGGTCGAAAGCCATCTGATCCAGTCGGAGAAGTCCGCGCAGAAGTCGGCACAGAACTCCGCGCAGGAGCCGGCGCTGTGACCTCACCTGCCCGCGATCTTCACGAAGCCCGTCGACACGAACCCCAGTGGACCGCCGCCCTGCAGAGACTGGACCGGCTGACTCCGCGGGAGTCGGAGGTCTTCGTCATGATGGCGGAAGGGCTGTCCAACGAGGACATGGCGAACCGGCTCCATTTGACCGAACGGACCGTGCGCGCCCATCTGTCGGCCATTACCGAAAAGCTGGAACTGCATTCGCGGCTGAGTCTCTGTCTGGCGTCCTACGTCTTTCGGAATACTGTCGCCGACGACAATATGTGCCGGTGCGGCCGGCGAGGAGAATAGGAATCATGCAGAGGCCGTTTCTGCATCATTCCGCCCTCGGGCGGAATTCATCACCGGAAAGGAAATGACATGGCCGGCAACGAATTCGATCTGGATGTCCGGGTCACCTCGCCGTCCGCGGCCGGCGTGGACCGCGCACCGGCGTCCGTCTCGTCGCTTCTCACGCGCTCGGTCTGCACGCGCGTGACCTGCCGAGGCACCTGCACCTGCGTCTGCACCAGCATCTGCACCTCGGGTTGCGTGAAGAAGCCCTGACGTGACGAAGCCCTGAACGGGCCGGGCCCGACGCTCTGAACGGGCCCACGTTCGACAACGGGTGTTGCCGTGGGCTCAGCACGGCAACACCCGTTTCCACTGCGACGCCGAACGGCCGCGACACGAGGGATGGACATGCTGGAGAACCGGGAGACGGCCAGCGGGCCGGTTCGGGGCGACGACGACTCACGCACCGAACGCGCACACCGCGCGGTCCGTCTCGTCGCCGAACGGACCTCGACCACCGACCAGGTGGCCGAACTGGCCCTGACCGCCGCGGAACAGGCGGTGCACCCCGTGGGCTGGTACCCGCCGAGCCTCAGTCACGGTCAGGCCGGAACCGCGCTGCTGCACCTGTACGCCGCCCGCGCCGGGCTCGGCGACCGGGAGACCGCCTTCGCACACATCCGGGAAGCCGTGCTCAGCACCCGGGTCGTACCTCTGGAGAATCCCGGGATCTTCGGCGGAACCAGTGGACTTGCCCTGGCCCTGGCCGACTGCGCCGCCGACGAACCACGCTTCCTGCCGAGCCTGCACCGCATGCACGAGCAGCTCGCCGCCCAGGTCCTCGACACCGACTACCCGGCCGTCGAACGCGTCCTGAGCGACGCCGACTACGACTGGATCGGCGGCGCGGCCGGCGTACTCGCGTACCTCGCCACGGTCGAGGACCCGAGCCCCGCAGTCCGCGAGGCCGTGCGCCGGCTCCTCGGCTATCTGGTGTGGCTGAGCGAACCGGCACGGACCGAGCGCACCCCGCGCCGCTGGCTGCTCGTCCCCTACGTCTACCCACCCGTCGGGGACTACCACGCCAGATATCCCCACGGGTATCTCAACCTGGGCTTCTCGCACGGCGTTCCCGGAGTAGCGGCGGCGCTCGCGGCGGCCTTAGCCTCGGGCCACCGGCACCCGGGACTCGAATCGGCCGTGACCACCCTCACCTCCTGGATCCTCAGGCACCGGGCCGCCGACGAGTTCGGCCCGCTGTGGCACGACGGCGTGGCGGTCGACGAACACGGCGAAGAGCAGCCCCGGAGCCACGGCCACGACCAGATCGCCTGGTGCTACGGCACCGCGGGTGTCGCCTCGGCCCTGCTCGACATCGCCCACGCCACCGATGACGGCGACCTGCTGACCACCGCGGTCACCGCGTTCGAGGCCGTCCTGCGCAGGGCGGAGCAGGCCGGGCCGCTGTCGCCCACCCTGTGTCACGGACAGGCCGGACTGCTGATGATGTGCCGCGCGTTCGCACCCTCGAGCCGCCTGGCGCGCGACCGGACACCGGTCCTGCTCGACCGGCTGCTCGACCACGCCGACGAGGCACGTCCGGCGGTGTTCGCCGATCACGAGCTGCCCGGACACCTGGTGGACGACCCGGGCCTGCTGACCGGAGCCGCCGGCGTGGCCCTCGCGATCCTCGCGGCCCTGAACGACGACCGTCCGGCCTGGTTCCGGGCCTTCTTCGCAAGGTGATGCGCATGTCCCGGTACGTACCCGCCGACTTCTACCTGCTGCGCTCTCCCGCGATGCCCGTTCAGACCTACCTCGACTTCATGAGCGACCCGGAGCAGACCTCCGACGCCCTGTTACGGCTGGCCCAGGACCCGGAGGTCCGGCGGGCGGTCTTCGTCGCCAGCGAGGGCCTGGCGGACGGGCTCGCCCACCTGGAGCGGATGTCCCCCAAGAGCGTGGCGCGCCTGCACTCGCGGCTGTGGCGCTATCTCACCAGGATGTCCACCCGGCCCACCCCTTTCGGGGCGTTCTCGGGCGTGGCCGCCGGGACCTTCTCCGGGCGCACCACCGCGCGGCTGGAGAGCCCTGTCATCGGGGGTGCCCGGGTGCGCGCGGACATGGCGTGGATCCTCGCCTGCATCGAGCGGTTCGAGAGCGACCAGGAGATCTGGCGGGGGCTGGGGATCGTCCGCAACGCCACGGCCCATGTCTCCGGCGACCGCATGGTCCTGCCGCACGCCGACGTTTACGGCAGGAGCGACCGCACGTCGGTCCGCGTGCGGGCGACCCCCGCCGTCCACACCGTCCTGGACACCGCCGCGACCCCCGTGACGTACCAGGAGATCATCGACGCGCTGTCGGCCGCCTTCCCCGAGGCGTCCGCAGCGGCCAAGGAGAGCCTGGTGCAGCGGCTGTGGGACCTCAACTTCCTCACCAGTGACCTGCGTCCGCCCCAGACGTCGGCCAGGCCCGAGGAGTACCTGCTCGACCGGCTCGCCGGAGTCCCGCAGGCGGCCGACGCGGTCGAGCGGCTGCGCGAGGTCGTCGAGCTGGTCCGGCACGCGGACGACCCGGCCTCGTTCGCGCAGTTGCGCGCCGCCCAGGAAAAGCTCGTACCGGGCTACACGGGGCAGACCTACCAGCTCGACTCCACCATCGACCTGCGGTCGGACGAGCTCAACCGGTCCGTAGCCGACGCCGCGGCCGACACGGTGGACGTCCTTATGCGCCTGAGCGCGGCCACCGGCCCCGGCAACTCCCACCTGACGCGGTACCGGGAGGACTTCCTCGAACGGTACGGCCAGGGCGTACGCGTCCCTGTCCTGGAACTCCTCAGCCCGGACCAGGGCCTGGACGCGCCGGAGTCCTACACCGAGCCGCCCCGCACGGCCGGGCCGACCGGCGGCATCGAGCCCGAGGACACCTCCAACTACGACCGTGCCGTCGTCGAGTTCGTGCAGCGGGCCTGGCGCGACCGGTCCCTCGAAGCGGACCTCACCGACTCCTGGCTCGACCGCCTCGCCCCCGAGGCGTCCCCGGGACCGCTGCTGCCCACGATGGACCTCTACCTGCAGCTGGAGGCCGCCGACCGGCAGGCCGTCGACCGGGGCGAGTGGCGGGCCGTCGTCCGCGCCGACGGCCTCGCCCACGGCGGGCGTACCTTCGGCCGCTTCTTCGACCTGCTCGGCGACCGCCTCGTGGACCGGCTGCGCGACCTCGCCCGGCGGGAGGAGGAGCTCCAGCCGCACGTGGTCCACGCGGAACTGGCCTACCTCCCCACCTACGGCCGGGCGGGCAACGTCGCCGCACACCCCGGCCTGCGCGGATACGAGATACCCGTCAACACCGGCCCGTCGGTGCCCGCCGACCGCGTGCTGCCCTTGGACGACATCCTGGTCGGCGCCGACGGCCGGCGGTTCCACCTGTGGTCGCGGCGGCTCGACCGCGAGGTCGTCGTGACACAGCACCACATGCTCAGCCCGCTGGCCGCCCCGAACGTCGCCCGCTTCCTGCTGGAGGCCTCGCAGGACGGGTGTGTCATGCCCGGCGGATTCCACTGGGGCCCCGTGTCCCACGCGGCGTTCCTGCCCCGGGTGACCCGCGGCAAGGTGGTGCTCCGGCCCGCCGAGTGGCGGCTGGACGGCCGCGGCCTCGCGGGCCTCACGGCATGGCGCGAGCGGTGGCACGTACCGCGCCATGTGTACCTCGTGGAGCACGACAACCGGCTGCTGCTCGACCTCGACCACCCCCGCTGCGTCACCGAACTGCGCGAGGAGGTCCGCCGCAAGGGCGGTGCGGCCGTACTGCTCCACGAGATGCTGCCGGACTTCACGCACCACTGGCTGAGCGACGACACCGGGCGGCGGTACACGGAGGAGATCGTCGTCCCCGTCGTGGCCGCCGGCCCCGAGACCGTCCGGCGCGGCGGGGCCGGACTCCAGGTGGAGATCCCGGCACGGCGCTACGTGCCGGGCAGCGAGTGGTCGTACATCAAGCTGTACGCCGCCTTCGAACGCCACGACGAGATCATCGCCGGTCCGCTGCGTGAACTCGTCGCGGAACTGCGCGCCCAGGACGCCATGGACCGGTGGTTCTACATCCGGTACGCCGATCCGCGCCCGCAGTTGCGCATCCGGGTGCGCAGCGACCGGCCGGAGACGCTCGGGCGGCTCGGCGCCTGGGGCAAGAGCGTGGTGGACAGCGGACTCGCCCAGGACCTCGCCATGGACAGCTACTGTCCCGAGACCCTGCGCTACGGCGGCCCCGACACTTTCGACGCGGTCGAGCGGTTCTTCGAGGCGAACAGCGACGCGACCGCCCAACTCATCGCGGAACGCGTCGAGTTGCCGGAGCTGACCGACGAGCACCTGGCCGTGGCCGCGGTGGACACCCTCTTCCACCAGTGGGGCGTCCCGCTCGCCGACCGCCTGGACCTCCTCCCCGGCCACGTCGACGACGGCACCACCCGCGACGACTTCCGCAAGCGACGCGACTACCTCTGCGAACTGCTGCTGCCCTGGGACCGGTTCACCCATGACAGGGGCCGGGACCACCGCCTGTGGATCGCGGCGGCCCTCGCGCCCCAGGAACCGGCCGTCCGCGCCGCGGCCGCGGCGGTCGGCGAGGCCGCCGGACGCGAGCGTCTCGCGGTGCCGTTCCCCCATGTCCTCGGCAGCCTCGCCCATATGCAGGTCAACCGTCTGCTGCCGGTCGACCGGACCCGGGAGGAGCGCTGCTACGGGCTGCTGCGGCACACCCTGCGCGCCCTGCGCGGCCGACTGGCCGCCGAGGAGGCCAAGTGATCTGGCTCCGTGTGCTGCGGCTGTTCTGGAAGCTGAGCGCCCGGAAGGTCACCGCGTTCGCTGTCGTCTCGGTCCTGTCGGCCGCGATCCCGGGCGTGCAGGTCGCCCTGACGGCGAGCGCGGTGCAGTCCGTCGCGCACGCCGCGGGCGGCAGCGACGGCGCACAGGGACAGGCCCTGCGGGCCGGCGTAGCCCTGCTGCTGATCGCCGTCGCCGGACACGCGCTGGACGTGTGGGGACAGTACCTGGACTCGCTGCTCCGCCTGGAACTCACCACCAGGATCGGCGAGCAGGTGATGGTCAAGGGCACCCTGCTCGACCTGGAGCAGTACGAGAACGCCGAGTCGTACGACAACCTCCAGCGCGCCTTCCAGGAGAGCAGCGGAGGCCGTATCTACCAGCTGTTCTCGGAGCTGCTCACGGTCAGCCGCGAGCTGGTCACCGTGGTCTCGGTGAGCATCGTGCTGTTCGCCTGGTCGCCCTGGGTGGCCGTGTTCATCCTGGTGTCACCGGTCCCGTCGGTGGTCGCCCACATGATCTACACGCACAAGGCGTACGCCGTCGAGTACGGACGCGCGGCCGATCGCCGGCGGATGTACTACTACCAGTACCTCACCACGACGGATCACTCCTTCAAGGAAGTACGCCTGTTCCAGCTCGGACCGCACTTCGTCGAGCGGTACCGGAGGCTGGCCCGGGAGTTCTTCCGGGTCGACCGGCGGCTGGCGCGAAGCCAGTCGGCCATCGTCGGCGCGCTGGGCGCGCTGAGCGTCCTCGCCTCCTCCGGCGCGCTGCTGTGGGCCATCGCCTCGGCTGCGGACGACGGACAGGTGGGCCGGCTGGCCGGCTATCTGCAGTCCATGGGAGCCATCCAGGCGTCGGCACACGGCATGCTCCTGGGCATCGCCTCGCTCTACAAGGACACGCTCTTCCTCGGCAACCTCTTCGCGTTCCTTGACCTTCCGGAGCGCCGGATCACCGGCGGAACCCGGCCGTTCCCGGCGAAGCTGCGCAAGGGCATCGAGTTCCGCGACGTCAGCTTCGTCTACCCCGGCACCGACCGGCTCGTCCTGGACGGTGTCGACTTCCTGCTGCCGGCGGGGGAGTGCGTGGCGCTCGTCGGTCAGAACGGCGCGGGCAAGACGAGCGTCGTCAAACTGCTGACCCGGCTCTACGAGCCGACGGGCGGCCGGATCCTGATCGACGACGTACCGATCGAGGAATACGACATCGACGACCTCCAGCGCCATATCGGCGTCATCTTCCAGGACTTCATCCGCTACGAGATGTCCGTCCGCGACAACATCGGCTTCGGCCGGGTCGAGGCGATGGACGACGACGAGCGCATGCGGGCCGCCGCGACGGCCGGCGGAGCCGACACCATCGTGGCGGACTTCCCCGACCGCTACGACACCATGCTCGGCAGGCACTTCGAGGAGGGCCGGCAGCTGTCGGGCGGTCAGTGGCAGAAGGTGGCCCTGAGCCGGGCCTTCATGAGGAAGGCTCCCGTGGTCGTGCTCGACGAACCCACGTCGGCGATCGACGCCGAGGCCGAGGCCGAGATCTTCGGCCGGCTGCGCGACATCGCGGGTGAGGCCACCTCCCTGATCATCGCCCACCGCTTCTCCACGGTACGCATCGCCGACCGGATCGTGGTCCTGGACCGGGGCAGGGTCATCGAGGAGGGCACCCACGACGACCTGCTCGGCGCCGACGGCGTCTACGCCCATCTGTTCAATCTGCAGGCAGCGGGATATCTCGGCGAACCCGCCTCTCAGTGAAGGCCAGTTCATGGAAACGTCGGTCATCTTCCCGGTCATGCCCAAGGACCCCACGGACGCGGTTCCGTTCGCGGAACTCGTCGCGGGAGGGGACCTGGCACGGCTGTGGCAGGGCCAGTCCCTCACCATCGAATCCCATCAGTTGTTCGCCTACCTCGCGGGCATGGGATTCCGGTTCCCGGTCGGTACGTCCGTGACCCTGATGCCGTTGCGCCATCCGATGGAGGCGGCGGCCCACGCCCGCTCCCTCGCCCGTCTGACCGGCAGACGGATGACGCTCGGAATCGGGCCCGGATCACCCGACTTCGTGGCGAGTCTGCGCGGTGAGCCCTATGAGAGCCCGAGAGCCGCGTGCGCCGACTATCTCCGCCAACTGCGTGGATTCCTCGGTGAGCGGCGGGAGGAGGGTGAGCGGAGGGACGAAGCATCCGGGGGCGGCGAAGCGCAATCCGGACTGCCCGATCTCGGTCATCCCGGTGTGGAGATCGGCCTGGGAGTCCTGCGTCCGGCGCTCGCCCGGGTGGCAGGTGAGCTGGCCGACGCGGCGATCAGCTGGATGACACCGCCCGCGTACCTCGCGCGTGACCTCGTGCCCGCCCTGCACCGCGGCGCCCGAGCGGCGGGCCGCCCCGTGCCGCGGCTGGTCACCGTCGTGCACGTCGCCGTCGCCCGCAGTGGGCGCGATCCGCGCCAACTCGCCTTCACGGCCGCCCGTGCGCACCTCGGCGCACCGCACTACACCGACATGCTCAAGCGCGCGGGGCTGCGGGTGCACCCGTCACAGCCCTATCTCAACGCGCGCGCCCTGGTCGACTCGGGAACATTCGTCTACGGAACTCCGCGGGAAGTGGCGGCCGCATTGGGCGAATACGCCCGGGCCGGCGTGGACGAGGTGGTCCTCAACTCGGCGGGTGTCGGTCTTGCGCACGGCTGGAATGCCGCCGTCGAGGACCTCGCCGAAATCTCGGCCGAAATCCGCCTCGCACAGCCGGACTTGATCGCGTGAGGGCTAGGATCGCCTTGCCGAGAGGTGACGCGAAAGGAATGAACGATGACCGAGGAAGTGCAACGGTGGCTGAAGGAGAATGCTCTGCCGTTACGGGACTTGCACGCCGAGGCATCGGAACCGGATCACGGCGACCTGGAGCCGTTGCGAAAAACCTTGAACGACGTACGAGTTCTGGGAATGGGTGAGGCGACGCACGGGACCGCCGAATTCTTCCGGCTCAAGCATCGATTACTGCGGTTCCTCGTCGAGGAAATGGGGTGCACCACCCTGGCGATGGAGGCCAGCGCCTCGGCCGCGCGGGCCGTCGACGATTACGTGCTGCACGGCACCGGTGACGCCGCCGACGCACTTGCGGGCCTCGGCTTCTGGACCTGGCGGACCCGGGAGATGCTCGACGTCGTCGAGTGGATGCGGGAGCACAACCGGACCGTTCCGCGCGAGCGCGCCGTGCGTTTCGTCGGCATCGACCCCCAGCGCTGCGGTCCCGCCCTGACCGCCCTCGATGCCGCGCTGCGCACACTGGCGCCGGAACGGGCGGACCTCGGCGGCGGCCTCCTCGGCACGCTGGCCGACGCCAAGCCGGGATCCCTCACCGTCCAGAGGCAGCAGATCCTCGCCGAGGCGCGTGAACCCGTACGCTTCCTCGAAGAGGGCAGGGCCGGACTCGCGGCACGCGCCGGAGCCGAAACGGTCGACGACGCGCTGGCCCACGCACGCAGGATCGTGGCGGCGGCCGACGTGGCCTCGCGGCCGCTGCGCGGCGACGGCCAGGAACCGGGCGCACTGGCGGTCCGGGACCGGTACATGGCACAGGAAGTGATCGCCCTGGAGGAGCGGTCGCCCGGCAAGGTGGCCGTATGGGCCCACAACGGCCATGTCATGACCGACTGTTACGCGGGAGACGTACCCGCGATGGGACAGCACCTCCGAAGCCACTACGGAGAGCGCTACTACGCCCTCGGCCTGCTCTTCGGGGCGGGCGCCTTCCGCGCCCGCCCCGGGAACTCCGCGAGGCGCACGCCCAGGAAGCACACCGTCGCATCGGCGGGCCCGCGGTCGGTCGAGGGCCGGCTCGCCTCGGTCACACCGGAGGATCACCTCGTCGACCTGCGCGGCGGCCGGGCCCGGCCCGCCGTCGCCGAGTGGCTGGAGGACCGCCGGTTCGTACGGTCCTTCGGCGCCTCGGTGCCGCGCGTGACGTACCGCTTCCACCTGGCTCCGACGGTGCTGGCCCGGGAGTACGACGGGCTGGCGTACGTGGCCCGCTCGACACCTTCGACTCCGCTGCGCTGAGACGATGGGACCGACGCGCGGTCGCGACCGGTGGCGCGCGTTCGGCGACCAGTGGGGTGAGAGATGCGGTTCACCACCCGGCCACCCTCCAGGGTACCTTCGGCGTGTAATGAGCGCTCAGAGATCCTCGCCGTCCCGGGGACTTTCCACCGCGTAAGCAGGGAAGGCCCCGACAGCGCCGAAAGACACGAACGCCCTGGTCAGGGCATTTTTCCCTAGCACTCGATGATGTTCACCGCGAGCCCGCCCCGCGCCGTCTCCTTGTACTTGACGGACATGTCGGCGCCGGTGTCCTTCATGGTCTTGATGACCTTGTCCAGGGACACCTTGTGGGAGCCGTCGCCGCGCATCGCCATGCGGGCGGCCGTGACCGCCTTGACCGCGGCCATGCCGTTGCGCTCGATGCACGGGATCTGGACCAGGCCGCCGACCGGGTCGCAGGTCAGGCCGAGGTTGTGCTCCATGCCGATCTCGGCGGCGTTCTCCACCTGCTCGGGGCTGCCGCCGAGGACCTCGGCGAGGGCGCCCGCCGCCATGGAGCAGGCGGAGCCGACCTCGCCCTGGCAGCCGACCTCGGCGCCCGAGATGGAGGCGTTCTCCTTGAAGAGCATGCCGATGGCGCCCGCGGCGAGCAGGAAGCGGACCACGCCCTCCTCGTCGGCGCCGGGAACGAAGTTGACGTAGTAGTGCAGGACGGCCGGGATGATGCCGGCCGCGCCGTTCGTGGGGGCGGTGACCACCCGGCCCCCGGCCGCGTTCTCCTCGTTCACGGCCATCGCGTAGAGCGTGATCCACTCCATCGCGCGGGCCAACGGGTCGCCCTCGGCGCGCAGTTGCCGGGCGGAGACGGCGGCCCGGCGCCGTACCTTCAGGCCGCCCGGCAGGATGCCCTCGCGGGACATGCCGCGCGCCACGCAGACCTGCATCACCCGCCAGATGTCGAGCAGGCCCTCGCGGATCTCCTCCTCGGTGCGCCAGGCGCGCTCGTTCTCCAGCATGAGGGCGGAGATCGACAGGCCGGTCTCCTTCGTCAGTCGGAGCAGCTCGTCGCCGGTGCGGAAGGAGTACTTCAGGACCGTGTCGTCGAGCTTGATGCGGTCCGCGCCGACCGCGTCCTCGTCGACCACGAAACCGCCGCCGACCGAGTAGTACGTCTTGGCCAGCACTTCGGCGCCCTGCGCGTCGTACGCCCACAGGGTCATGCCGTTGGCGTGGTAGGGGAGGGCCTTGCGGCGGTGCAGAACGAGGTCGTCGTCGAAGGAGAACGCGATCTCGTGCTCACCGAGGAGGTTCAGGCGGCCCGACCGCTTGATGTCCTCCACCCGCTCGTCGGCCGTCTCCACGTCCACCGTGCGGGGCGAGGCACCCTCCAGGCCGAGCAGTACCGCCTTGGGCGTGCCGTGGCCGTGGCCGGTGGCGCCCAGCGAGCCGTACAGCTCGGCCCGCGCCGACGCGACGGAGCCGAGCAGAGCCTCGTTGCGCAGCCGGCGGGCGAACATGCGCGCCGCGCGCATCGGGCCGACCGTGTGGGAGCTGGACGGGCCGATGCCGATCGAGAACAGGTCGAAGACCGATATGGCCACGGGAACTCCTCAGTGCTGGGGTGGTGCAGGGGGGTGGGGTGCCCCGCCCACCTACGAGTGTGCGGGGCACCCCACGAAAAGGAACTACTTGTTCAGAGCGGGGTACAGCGGGTGCTTGTCGGCCAGGGCCTTGACCCGGGCCTTCAGGGCCTCCGCGTCGTAGGACGGCTTGAGCGTCTGGGCGATCACGTCCGCGACCTCGGCGAAGTCCTCGGCCGTGAAGCCGCGGGTCGCCAGGGCCGGCGTACCGATCCGCAGACCGGAGGTGACCATGGGCGGACGCGGGTCGTTCGGGATCGCGTTCCGGTTGACCGTGATGCCGACCTGGTGCAGCCGGTCCTCGCCCTGCTGTCCGTCCAGCTCCGAGTCGCGCAGGTCGACCAGGACCAGGTGCACGTCCGTACCGCCGGACAGGACGCTCACCCCGGCCTCGTGGACGTCCGGCGCGCTGAGCCGCTCGGCCAGCAGCCGCGCACCCTCCAGCGTACGACGCTGGCGCTCCTTGAAGTCCTCGGAGGCGGCGACCTTGAAGGAGACCGCCTTGGCCGCGATCACGTGCTCCAGGGGGCCGCCCTGGAAGCCCGGGAAGACGGAGGAGTTCAGCTTCTTCGCGAAGTCCTTCTTCGCCAGGATGATGCCGCCGCGCGGGCCGCCGAGGGTCTTGTGGGTGGTGGAGGTGACCACGTCCGCGTACTCCACCGGGTTCGGGTGGAGACCGGCGGCGACCAGGCCCGCGAAGTGCGCCATGTCGACCCACAGGTACGCCCCGGCCTCGTCGGCGATCCGGCGGAACTCGGCGAAGTCCAGCTGCCGCGGGTACGCCGACCAGCCCGCGATGATCACCTTCGGCCGGTGCTCCTTGGCCAGCCGCTCCACCTCGGCCATGTCGACCAGGCCGGAGTCGTCGACGTGGTAGGCGACCACGTTGAACTGCTTGCCGGAGAAGTTCAGCCGCATGCCGTGGGTCAGGTGGCCGCCGTGCGCCAGGTCCAGGCCGAGGATGGTGTCGCCGGGCTGGGCCAGCGCGAACAGGGCGGCCTGGTTGGCGGAGGCACCGGAGTGGGGCTGCACGTTGGCGTACTCGGCGCCGAACAGCTCCTTGATCCGGTCGATGGCGATCTGCTCGGCGACGTCGACGTGCTCGCAGCCGCCGTAGTAGCGGCGGCCCGGGTAGCCCTCGGCGTACTTGTTGGTGAGGACCGAGCCCTGCGCCTCCATGACCGCGAGCGGCGCGAAGTTCTCCGAGGCGATCATCTCGAGGGTGGACTGCTGGCGCTCGAGCTCGGCGTCGACCGCGGCGGCGATCTCCGGGTCGAGCTCGTGCAGGGACGTGTTCAGGACAGTCATACGGCTACGACTCCTCAGCCGGCGGTGTGGGTGACGTACTCGTCGGCGGAGAGCAGGTCGGCCGGCTCCTCCGTGACGCGGACCTTGAACAGCCAGCCACCCTCGAAGGGGGCGGAGTTCACCAGCGACGGGTCGTTGACGACGTCCTCGTTGGTCTCGGTGACCTCACCGGTGACCGGCGAGTACAGGTCGGACACCGACTTGGTCGACTCGAGCTCGCCGCAGGTCTCACCCGCGGTCACGGTGGAGCCGACGTCGGGGAGCTGGGCGTAGACGACGTCACCGAGCGCGTTGGCCGCGAACTCCGTGATGCCGACCGTCGAGACGCCGTCCTCGGCGGCCGACAGCCACTCGTGCTCCTTGCTGTAGCGCAGCTGCTGGGGGTTGCTCATGGCCTGGATTCTCCTGTACGCGCGGGAGCGCTGATGAAGGGGGGGACTGCTGTGAACGCGTGTGATCAGCGGGAATGTGCGCAGGGTCACGTCCGGATACCGGTACCCGCGCCAAGTGTCTACTTCTGGCGCTTGTAGAACGGCAGCGCCACGACTTCGTACGGTTCGTGGCTGCCCCGGATGTCCACGCCGACACCGGGCGTGCCCGGCGCCGCGTGCGCCGCGTCGACGTAGGCCATGGCGATGGGCTTGCCCAGCGTGGGGGAGGGCGCACCGGAGGTGACCTCGCCGATCACCGCGCCGCCGGCGACGACCGCGTATCCGGCGCGCGGCACCCGGCGGCCCTCGGCGACCAGGCCGACCAGGACGCGCGGCGGGTTCCGCTCGGCGCGCGCGGCGGCCTCGGCCAGCGCCGCCCGGCCCACGAAGTCGCCCTCCTTCTCGAACTTCACCACCCGGCCGAGCCCGGCGTCGAAGGGGGTGAGCGAGGTGGTGAGCTCGTGCCCGTACAGCGGCATGCCCGCCTCCAGGCGGAGCGTGTCCCGGCAGGACAGGCCGCAGGGCACCAGCCCGACGCCCTCGCCGGCCTTGCTCAGCGCCTGCCACAGCTCGACCGCGTGCTCGGGCTTCACGAAGAGCTCGAAGCCGTCCTCGCCGGTGTAGCCGGTGCGCGCGATGAGCGCCGGGACGCCGGCGACGGTGCCGGGCAGGCCCGCGTAGTACTTCAGGCCGTCGAGGTCGGCGTCGGTGAGGGACTTCAGGATGCCGGGGGACTCCGGGCCCTGGACGGCGATCAGGGCGTAGGCGTCCCGGTCGTCGCGGACCTCGGCGTCGAAGCCGGCGGACCGCTCGACGAGCGCGTCGAGGACCACCTGGGCGTTGGAGGCGTTGGCCACGACCATGTAGTTGCTCTCGGCCAGCCGGTAGACGATCAGGTCGTCCAGGATGCCGCCGTCGGCCCGGCAGATCATGGTGTAGCGGGCGCGCCCGACACCGACCGAGGCGATGTTCCCGACGAGGGCGTGGTTCAGCAGGTCGGCGGCCTGAGGGCCGGTCACGGTGATCTCGCCCATGTGGGAGAGGTCGAACAGCCCGGCCTTGGCGCGCACGGCGAGGTGCTCGTCGCGCTCGGAGCCGTAGCGCAGGGGCATGTCCCAGCCGGCGAAGTCGGTCATGGTCGCGCCGAGCGAACGATGCAGGGCATCGAGCGCGGTACGGCGGAGTTCGGTACTGCTCATCGGCGGTCGTCTCCCAAAGGCATGACAGGCGAGGTCGTTCCTCCCCATCTGTCATCGGAACCTGAGAGGTTCGCCCTGACCACAGGAGTGATCATGGCTTGCACCTTGGGTGGAGCCGCTGACACAGCGGCCCGCTTTTCAGATGTGCCTCGCCCGCGCGGTAACGGGGCCTGAGAGATTCAAGGGAGGGACTTGCTCCTTCGGCGCCCCGCACCATCGGTGCCGGGGACTCTCCCGCGCGGATTCAAACGGCCGGTATGCAGTTGGCGCGCACATCATTGCACGCCTCCCGGTCGCACGGCAGACCGGACGTGCGCCTCTCTTTGTGACACGCCTGTGGCCGCAAGCGGACGGAACCGCGAGACACCGTGCATTACCTTCTCTTTACATTCAGAGGGGAGAACCTTTCCTGAACCCCCCAGGGAGGACGATCACGGTGACAAGGACCACGGCATACGCGACGACGACGGTCATCGCCCTGCCCCAGCAGCCGGCGGCCCCGGCCCGCGAACGGTGCGACGAGCTCCCCCACGCTCGGCTGCGCTCGCGCGGGGGGACCCCCATGGCACCGGTCGCCCGCGACCTGCGGGACCGCGCGGGGCGCAGTCCGCACGGCCTGCTCTTCGGCCCCCGGGACCTGGTGGTGATCACCGGTCTGCCGGGCAGCGGCAAGTCGACGCTGATGCACCGCGCGGTCCAGGGCCCGCGCATCGACTCCCAGGACGCCCGCGACCGCTGGGAGCGCCGCATGCCCGGCTTCCTGCCGTACGCGGTGTACCGCCCCCTGGTCCGCCTCGCCCACTACGCCGGACTGCGCCGCGCCCTGCGCTCCGGCGAGGGGGTCGTCGTGCACGACTGCGGTACGCAGGCCTGGGTGCGCGACTGGCTGGCCCGCGCGGCCCGCCGCCGGGGCGGCACGCTGCACCTGCTGCTGCTCGACGTCCCGCCCGCCACGGCCCGGGAGGGCCAGCGCGAGCGCGGCCGGGGCGTCTCCCGGTACGCCTTCCTGCGCCACCGCAGGGCGGCCGCCCGGCTGCTGCGCGAGGTGGAGCGGGGCGAACTGCCCCAGGGCTGCGGCTCGGCGGTCCTGCTCGACCGGGACGCGGCGGACGTGCTGCGCCGGATCGGCTTCGCGACCTGAGGAGACCCGCCTGGCCGCGCACAGGTACCCGCTAGCCTTTCAGGCACAACAGTTGGTCCCAGCAGGCGGTAGGCAGATGGACTTCCCGGCGGACTTTCCCGCGGACTTCCCGGCACAGACGCACCCCCATCCGCACAGCGGTTGGCCCGGCAACGAGCTGGAGGAGGTGCTGTCGGCGTCGTTCGGCATCCCCTTGGCCGGCGGCCGGATCATCGAGGTGCTGGGCCGGAGCTACGTCTGGGTCCCGCTGCCCAACGGCGGCGGCCCCGGCAGCGGCCCGCTCGACCTGCCCACCATGGAGATCGACGGCCAGGCGTACGTGCCGGTGTTCAGCTCCGAGGAGCAGTTCCGCCAGGTCGTCGGTTCCCACATCGGGTACACCGTCGCCCCGGCCGTGGAGTTCGCCCGCGGCCTGCCCCCGCACGTCGGCATCGTCGTCAACCCGGACGGCATGGTCGGCGTCCCGCTCCCGCCGCAGGCCGTGGCCGAGCTGTGCCGGGCCGGCCGTACCCCGCTCGACGGCCCGGCGGGCGGTGGCCGCGTCCGCCTCTTCGAACCCGACTGGCAGGAGGACCCGGTCGACTTCCTCGCCGCCGCCTCCGCCGAGTTCGAGCGGATCAGCGTCGTCCGCACCGCCCGCCGCTGCCTGGCCGCCATCGAGACGGCCGACCCGGTCATGTTCATAGGCGTCGAACTCTCCCGGTGGGAGGGCGACCTGCGGGCCCTGCCCCTGGACGCCCTGGGCCGGGCTCTGGGCACGGTCCCGGTGCGGTGGCCGGTCAACCTGGTCCTGCTGGACGTGACCGACGACCCGGTGGCCGACTGGCTGAAGACGACCGTCCGGCCCTTCTACCAGTCCGGCAACTGAAACGCGCCCCCCGAGGGGCGCGGGGCCGTGTCGACACGCGGCCCGGAGCGACAAGCCACACACAACCCGCACTCGCCGACGGACACTAAGCCGCGAGCTCCCAGGCGCTTAAGCTGTTTCCACACGCGGGGCGACTTCTCGAAGGGGCGGTAACAGGTGAGCGCGAGCGGCACCGCTGCGACCGGACAGGTCGAGCACATGCTGCGCCAGGTGATGCCCGGGCGTTACGACGCCTACGAGGCACTCCTCAGGGCGCTCGCGACCCCCGCCTCCGGCCAGATCTGGATGCTCCTGTGGCACGGCCAGGCCGGATCCCCCGACGCCCAGTACGGGAACATGGAGGTGGACGGCTCGGGCTACGCGCCCTGCGTCACCTCAGCCCAGGAGCTGTCGGCCAGCGGCTGGAACCGCTCGTACGAGGTGGTCGACGCGGTCGACGTGGCCCGCACCCTCTACCCGGACCAGTTCGGCCTCTGGCTCAACCCGCACGCCCCGGGCGGCGGTGTCGGCGTCCCCTGGCTCGACCTGCGCAGGATCGCCACCGGTCTGGACCGCCAGCCGGCCGGCCCGCTGCGCCTGTCGGAACCAGGCGTCGAGGTCCCGCAGTTCTACGCCCTGCTCGCGCAGAACGCCCACCGCACCCAGGCCGTCCGCTCGTTGCGCCGCGCCTGGGTGCAGCCCGCGCTCGGGGCGCCGTACCTCGCCATCGGACTGGACGTGTACGACACCTCGCCGCCCGCCGTGGACTCGGTGCGCGCGATGATGCAGCAGTCCGTCGGGGCGGTCCCGGACGGGCTGCCGGTGTCGACCGTCGTGATGTCCGACGAGTACGACCCCGTCGTCATGTGGATGCGGGCCAAAGCCCGTCCCTTCTACGACCGTGAGGCGCACGCCCCCGCCCCGCCCACGGCACCCGCCGCCGGGTACGGTTATCCGCCGGCGCAGGGTGGCTACTGAGCGGATCGGACCTCCGTGGTCCGCCCATGGGCTTCACAGGGTCGGCACATTTCTCCGCGCGTAGATAACCGCCGATGGTCCTGAAGTGCCCGCTATGACGCTGTTGTACCAACTGGTTCGCGTCCGGGGGGCGTTACCCACTGTTCGGATAACGGAATCCCCTGCACAGCATCACGGTTGCGCATACTTTCCCCGTCAGCTCTGGCGGGTGATCGCGACGAAGCTGAAGACTCGCGACTCAGACGCAAGGTCGAGGGCCTCGTGTCTGAGTGCAAGTCGACAAAGCCGCAATCCGCGGCAGGCGCAGGCCGGTCACCACCGGCGAGAGGGGTCAGGTCACTGTGACCGCACCGATCGAGACCACCGGGGCGGCAGCCGAGGCACAGCCGGAAGCTGTGCTCGAGGGTGCCGGTAAGGGGCAGATCGAGGGCCGTTCCCTGGGGCAGATCGCCTGGACCCGGTTCAAGAAGGACAGAGTCGCCGTGGTCGGCGGCGTCATCGTGATCCTGCTGATCCTCATCGCGATCCTCTCGCGTCCGATCCAGGCGATGTTCGGCCTCGATCCCAACGCCTTCCACCAGGACCTGATCGTGCCCGACACCTCGCTGCCCAAGGGCGGCTGGGGCGGCATGAGTGCCAGTCATCCGCTGGGCGTCGACCCGAAGTTCGGCCGTGACATCGCCACCCGCATCCTGGAGGGCTCCTGGGTGTCGCTGGTGGTCGCCTTCGGCGCCACGGTCCTGTCCAACGTGATCGGCGCCATCATGGGTGTCGTAGCCGGCTACTACGGCGGACGGGTCGACTCGGTCATCAGCCGGCTGATGGACACCTTCCTCGCCTTCCCCCTCCTGCTCTTCGCCATCGCCATCTCCGCCACCCTTCAGGGCGGCGCGTTCGGCCTCAACGGACTGCCGCTCCACCTGAGCGTGCTCATCTTCGTCATCGGCTTCTTCAACTGGCCCTATCTGGGCCGGATCGTGCGAGGCCAGACCCTCGCCCTGCGCGAGCGGGAGTTCGTGGACGCCGCCCGCGGCATGGGCGCCAAGGGCCCGTACATCCTCTTCCGCGAGCTGATGCCGAACCTGGTCGGCCCGATCATCGTCTACTCGACGCTGCTCATCCCGACCAACATCCTCTTCGAGGCGTCCCTGAGCTTCCTCGGCGTCGGCATCCAGCCCCCGCAGGCGTCCTGGGGCGGCATGCTCCGGGAGGCCGTCACGTACTACCAGGTCGATCCCCAGTACATGATCGTGCCCGGACTCGCCATCTTCATCACCGTCCTGGCGTTCAATCTGCTCGGCGACGGTCTCCGCGACGCTCTCGACCCCCGCAGCCGCTAGGCAGCCCCCGAGAGTCCACCAAGTTTCCGATCAATGGAGGGGAAGCAGACCATCATGCGAAGGTCAGCACTGGCCGCGGTTGCGGCCATCGGCTCCGCCAGCCTGCTGGTAGCAGGTTGCAGCAAGGCCGATGACAACAAGGACGGCGGCACGCCGAAGGCGGCCGGTGCCAACAAGGCGACCACGGGTGTCGTCAACGCGTCCGACAAAAAGGGTGGCACGGTCACCTACGAAATGTCGGACGTGCCGGACTCGTTCGACCCGGGCAACACGTACTACGCGTACATGTACAACCTCAGCCGGCTCTACGCGCGCCCGCTGATGACGTTCCAGCCCGGCCCCGGCGAGAAGGGCAACACCCTCGTCCCGGACCTCGCCGCGAGCAAGGGCGTGCCGAGCGACGGCGGCAAGACCTGGACGTACAAGCTGCGTTCGGGCCTGAAGTACCAGGACGGCACGCCGATCACCTCGAAGGACGTCAAGTACGCCGTCGAGCGGTCCAACTTCGCGCGTGACGTGCTCTCGCTCGGCCCGAACTACTTCCAGCAGTTCATGAAGGACGGCGACAAGTACAAGGGTCCGTACAAGGACAAGAGCGCCAAGGGCCTGTCCTCGATCGAGACGCCGGACAACACCACGATCGTCTTCCACCTGAACCGCTCCTTCCAGGAGTTCGACTACCTGGTGGCGGCCCCGCAGACGGCTCCGGTGCCGCAGTCCAAGGACGACGGCGTCGACTACGTCAAGCACATCGTGTCCTCCGGCTCCTACCAGTTCCAGAGCTACCAGGAGGGCAAGCAGGTCGTCCTGGTCCGCAACAAGAACTGGGACCCGAAGACCGACCCGCTGCGCAAGCAGTACCCGGACAAGATCGTCGTCAACCTGAAGGTCAACGCGGAGACGATCGACAAGGACGTCCAGTCCGGCGACGCCACGGCGGAGCTCACCGGTATCGGTGTCGGGGCCTCCACCCAGGCCAGCCTGCTCAACTCCGCGGACGGCAAGGCCAGCACCGACAACGCCTACGGTGGCCGCCTCGTCTACGCGGCGCTCAACACCAAGGTCAAGCCGTTCGACAACGTCGAGTGCCGCAAGGCCGTCCAGTACGCCATCGACAAGGTCTCCGTGCAGACCGCCGAGGGCGGCCCGATCCGCGGTGACATCGCCACCACCGTGCTCCCGCCGGACATCACCGGCTACCAGAAGGCCGACGTCTACGCGACGCCCGGCAACAAGGGTGACGTCGCCAAGGCCAAGGAGCACCTGAAGGCCTGCGGCAAGAAGTCGATCACGACCAACATCACGGCCCGCTCCGACCGTCAGCAGGAGGTCGACGCGGCCACGGCGATCATCAGCTCGCTGAAGAAGGTCGGCATCAACGCCTCCCTGAAGCAGTTCCCGCAGGGCAAGTACTTCACCGACTACGCGGGTGTGCCGAAGTTCACCGAGAAGAACAACGTCGGCATCATGATGATGCAGTGGGGTGCCGACTGGCCGTCCGGCTACGGCTTCCTCCAGCAGATCCTGAACAGCAAGGCCATCAGCCAGTCCGGCAACACGAACCTGTCGCAGTTCGCGAACAAGGGCGTCGACGCCAAGCTGGCCCAGGCGATCGCCAGCCCGGACGTGGCCACCCGCAACAAGCTGTACGCCGAGATCGACAAGACCACCATGGACCAGGCGGTCATTGTCCCGCTGACCTACTTCAAGGTCCTGCTGTACCGCTCGCCGTGGGCGACCAACGTGGTCTCCACCTCCGCGTTCAGCGGTCAGTACGACTACCTCAACCTCGGCACCACGAAGAAGTAGCAGCCCCGGAAGGCAGGTGAAGGCATTGGTGCCCGCGGGCTTCGCGGCCCGCGGGCACCAGCGCCGGTCCCCGTGATCTCGTACATCCTCCGTCGGACGGTAGCGGCAGTGATCCTGCTGCTGGTCGTCTCCGCGGTCACCTTCGCCATCTTCTTCCTGCTGCCGCGACTGGCCGGTCAGACAGCGGACCAGCTGGCACAGCAGTACATCGGCAAGAGCCCGTCGAAGGCGGACATCGCCGCGGTCAAGCACAACCTCGGTCTGGACCAGCCCGTCTACGTCCAGTACTGGCACTTCATCAAGGGGATCGTGGCCGGCGCCGACTACAGCGTCGGTCCCAGCACGGTGCACTGCAACGCGCCCTGCTTCGGCTACTCCTTCAAGACCCACGAGGCGGTCTGGCCGAAGCTCGTCGACCGCCTTCCGGTGACCCTGTCGCTGGCCGCGGGCGCCGCCGTGATGTGGCTGGTGTCCGGTGTGCTGATCGGCGTCATCTCCGCGCTGAAGCCGCGCTCGGTCTTCGACCGCACCTTCATGGGCGTCGCGCTCGCCGGTGTCTCGCTGCCCATGTTCTTCACGGGCAACCTGGCGATCCTGCTCTTCACCTACCAGTGGCCGATCTTCGGCCGCACCTATGTCCCGCTCACCGAGAACCCCGCACAGTGGGCCAACACCCTCTTCCCGGCGTGGTGTTCGCTCGCCCTGCTGTACTCCGCCATCTACGCGCGGCTGACCCGCTCGGGCATGCTGGAGACGATGAACGAGGACTTCATCCGCACGGCCCGCGCCAAGGGCCTGCGTGAGCGCAAGGTCGTCGTCCGGCACGGACTGCGCGCCGCGCTCACCCCGATCATCACCGTCTTCGGCATGGACCTCGGTCTGCTGCTCGGCGGCGCGGTGATCACCGAGACCGTGTTCTCGCTGCACGGCATCGGTGAGTACGCGGTGGAGGGCATCACCGACAACGACCTGCCCCCCATCCTCGGCGTGACCCTGCTCGCCGCCTTCTTCGTCGTGATCGCAAATCTCCTGGTGGACCTGCTCTACGCGGCCGCCGACCCGCGGGTGAGGCTCTCGTGACCGAACTCTCCAAGACCGGCGCCGCAGTGGGGGAACCCACCTCCGGCAAGGCGCCCGAAGCCTTCCTCGAGGTCCGCGACCTCAAGGTGCACTTCCCGACCGACGACGGCCTGGTCAAGTCCGTCGACGGGCTCAGTTTCAAGCTGGACAAGGGCAGGACCCTCGCCGTCGTCGGCGAGTCCGGATCCGGCAAGTCCGTCACCTCGCAGGCCATCATGGGCCTGCACCGGCTCGGCGCCCGTGGCAAGAACGTGCGGATGTCCGGCGAGATCTGGCTGGACGGCAAGGAACTGGTCTCCGCGTCCCCGGACGAGGTGCGCAAGCTCCGCGGCCGCGAGATGGCGATGATCTTCCAGGACCCGCTGTCCGCCATGCACCCGTACTACAAGGTCGGCGACCAGATCGTCGAGGCGTACCGGGTCCACCACGACGTCAGCAAGAAGGTCGCCCGCACGCGCGCCATCGAGATGCTCGACCGGGTCGGCATCCCCGAGCCCGCCAAGCGTGTCGACAGCTACCCGCACGAGTTCTCCGGTGGTATGCGCCAGCGCGCCATGATCGCCATGGCGCTGGTCAACAACCCCGAGCTGCTCATCGCGGACGAGCCGACCACCGCCCTCGACGTGACCGTCCAGGCGCAGATCCTCGACCTGATCCGCGACCTTCAGAAGGAGTTCGGCTCCGCGGTCATCATGATCACCCACGACCTCGGCGTGGTCGCCGAGATCGCCGACGACGTCCTGGTGATGTACGGCGGCCGGTGCGTGGAGCGCGGTCCGGCCGGCGAGGTCTTCGAGCAGCCGCAGCACCCGTACACCTGGGGTCTGCTCGGTTCGATGCCCCGTATCGACCGCGAGACCTCCGACCGGCTCATCCCGGTCAAGGGCCAGCCGCCGAGCCTCATCAACGTCCCCTCGGGCTGCGCCTTCCACCCGCGCTGCCCGTACGCGGACATCCCCAAGGGGAACGTCACCCGGACGGTGCGCCCCGAGCTGGAGCAGGTGAGCACCGGGCACTGGACCGCCTGCCACCTCTCGGCGGAGGACCGTACGCGGATCTGGACCGAAGAGATTGCGCCGAAGCTGTGAGTGAGACGACGAAGACCAAGGCCGCCGATGGCGAGGTGCTGCTCAAGGTCGAGGGCCTGATCAAGCACTTCCCGATCAAGAAGGGCATTCTCCAGCGCCAGGTCGGCGCGGTGAAGGCCGTCGACGGCATCGACTTCGAGGTGCGCAAGGGCGAGACCCTGGGCGTGGTCGGCGAGTCGGGCTGCGGCAAGTCGACCATGGGCCGGGTCATCACCCGCCTCCAGGACCCGACCGGCGGCACGATCACCTTCGACGGGCAGGACATCACGCGGCTGAACACCGGCCAGATGCGCCCGCTGCGCCGTGACATCCAGATGATCTTCCAGGACCCGTACGGCTCCCTGAACCCCCGCCACACCATCGGCTCGATCGTCTCGGCGCCCTTCCGGCTCCAGGGCGTGGAGCCCGAGGGCGGCGTGAAGAAGGAGGTCCAGCGGCTGCTGGAGCTCGTGGGTCTGAGCCCCGAGCACTACAACCGCTACCCGCACGAGTTCTCCGGCGGTCAGCGCCAGCGCATCGGTATCGCCCGTGCGCTCGCCCTGAAGCCGAAGCTGGTGGTGGCGGACGAGCCGGTGTCCGCGCTGGACGTGTCGATCCAGGCGCAGGTCGTGAACCTGATGGACGACCTCCAGCAGGAGCTGGGCCTCACCTACGTGATCATCGCGCACGACCTCTCGGTCGTCCGGCACGTCTCGGACCGGATCGCGGTGATGTATCTCGGCAAGATCGTGGAACTCGCCGACCGCACCGCGCTGTACGAGGCGCCGATGCACCCGTACACCAAGGCGCTGATGTCGGCGGTGCCGGTGCCGGACCCGAAGCGCCGTGGCGTGAAGAGCGAGCGCATCCTGCTCCGGGGCGACGTGCCGTCCCCGATCGCCCCGCCGAGCGGCTGCCGCTTCCACACCCGCTGCTGGAAGGCCACGCAGATCTGCAAGACGACCGAGCCGCAGCTCGTGGAGCTGAGGGCCGGTCAGCGGGTCGCCTGCCACCACCCGGAGAACTTCGCCGACCAGGCCCCGCAGGACACGGTGCTGCTCTCGGTGGCGAAGCAGGCGTCGGAGCTGGTTCCGGACGCGGTGCTGGAGGAGTCCGCGGAGACGTCGGCCGCTGTCGCCGCGGAGACGTCCGGTGCCGTGGCGAAGGAGCCCGCGGCCGATGCCGTGGCCAAGGTTCCGGCCCCCCGGTCCGCCGAGTCCGAGTCCGAGACCGAGTCCGAGACCGAGACCGAGTCCCCTGCCGGTGCGGAGGCCGCCGACGCGGCGGCCTCGGACGTGAAGACCGGCCCAGGTGCCAAGGTCACGCCCGAGACGTCCACGCCCGACGCCGACGGCCCCGCCGAGGAGACCGCCGCCGCCACCGGTGCCGCCGCCGACGCTCCCGCCGAGGAGCCGGAGGCCGTCGTCGAGAAGACCGGCCGTGAGGCCGGGGCCACCCGGGAAGCCGAGGCCGAGGCCGAGGCCGACTCCGAGGAGCCGGCGGAAGCCGAGTCCCAGGAGTCAACCGACAAGTAGCACATGACAACTCGGTAAAGTCATGTACATGCATGAACGGGAGAGCGCAGAGTCGTCCGTGTCCGTCTACTGACCGGCACACGCTCGAAGGGACGACCATGGCACTCTCCCGTTCGGCGCGTTTAGGGGCTGTCGCCACCGCGGCGGCCTCCTTCTTCGCCGTCGCGGCCTCCTCCGCCCCCACCCCCGGCGCACCCGGCATCGGCGACAGCTACTTCCCGCAGCTCGGCAACGGCGGCTTCGACGCCCGCCACTACGACCTGTCCGTGGCCTACGACCCCGACACCGACCGCCTCGACGGCCGTACGACGCTCACGGCCCGCGCCACCCAGACCCTCTCCTCCTTCGATCTCGACCTTCAGAAGCTGGAGGTCACCCGGGTCGAAGTGGACGGCAGACGCGCCCGGTTCACCCGGGACGGCGACGAACTGCGGATCACCCCGCGCAGCCCCCTGCGCAAGGGCCGGACCTTCACCGCCACGGTCACCTACGGCGGCGTACCCGAACCCCTCGGCGGCCCCATCGTCTTCGGCTCGGACTACGGCTGGATGAAGACCGCCGACGGCGTCTTCGTCGCCTGCGAACCCAACGCCGCCTCCACCTGGTTCCCGTCCAGCGACCACCCCTCGGACAAGGCCACGTACGACATCCGTATCAAGGCGCCGAAGGGCCTGACCGGCGTCTCCAACGGCCGGCTGGTCTCGACGTACGACAAGGGCGCCTCGACGTACACCCACTGGCGCGAGAACCGGCCCATGGCGACCTACCTCGCGACCGCCACCATCGGGAAGTTCGACGTGAAGACGGGGAGGACGCCCTCCGGCATTCCGATCTACGTCGCCGTCGACCCGGTGCTGAAGAACAGCAACAACGTCAACGTGTACGCCGTCACCGCCGCCGCCACCGACTACTGGTCCGAGGTCTTCGGGCCGTACCCCTTCGAGGAGACCGGCGCGATCGTCGACGACATGCCCGAGGCCGGGTTCTCGCTGGAGGTGCAGAGCAAGCCCGCCTACTCGGCCGTGCGCAACGAGTCGACGATCGTGCACGAGCTGGCCCACCAGTGGTTCGGCGACTCGGTCAGCGTGGCGCGGTGGAAGGACATCTGGCTGAACGAGGGCTTCGCCACCTACGCCCAGTGGCTGTGGGCCGAGCACCAGGGCACCCGCTCGGCGCACGACTCGTTCCTGGCCGGCTACGACTCGCGCCCCGCCGGCTCCGACTTCTGGCAGATCAAGGTCGCCGACCCGCAGCACGACACCATGTTCGCCTCGGCCGTCTACCAGCGGGGAGCGATGACCCTTCAGGCCCTGCGGGAGCGGATCGGCGACAAGGCGTTCTTCCGGCTGCTGCCCGCCTGGACGAAGCTGCACCGGTACGGCAACGCCGACACCGCCGACTTCATCCGCCTCGCCGAGAAGGTGAGCGGACAGCAGCTCGACGATCTCTTCCAGACCTGGCTGTTCACCACAGGGAAACCGGCACTGTGAGCCTCGCTTCGTAAGGCTCATGCTCCCTGACGAGTGAGAATGTCGGGGTGGTCGAGCAACTCTTCAGTCCCTCCGTCCAGCACACCCTCGATGACGTCGGCATCTTCGTCTTCGCGATCTCCGGTGCGCTGCTGGCCGTCCGCAAGAACTTCGACGTCTTCGGCATCGCCGTCCTCGCCGAGGTCACCGCGCTGGGCGGAGGGCTGTTCCGTGACATCGTGATCGGGGCCGTACCGCCGGCCGCGTTCACCGACCTGGGGTATTTCATCGCCCCGCTGTTCGCCGCGCTCCTGGTCTTCTTCCTGCACCCGCACGTGGAGCGCATCCAGGCCGCGGTCAACGTCTTCGACGCGGCCGGCCTCGGCCTGTTCTGCGTGGCCGGCACGACGAAGGCGTACGACTACGGGCTCAACCTCACCGCATCGGCGATCATGGGGCTGGCCACCGCCGTCGGCGGCGGTGTGCTCAGGGACGTGCTCGCCAACGAGGTGCCGTCGCTGCTGCGCTGGGACCGTGACCTGTACGCGGTCCCGGCGATCGTCGGCGCCACCATGGTGGTGCTGTGCATCCACTACGACGTGCTGACCCCGTACACCACCGCTCTCGCCGTCGTCACGGCCTTCGTGCTGCGCCTGCTCGCGATGCGGTTCCACTGGCGAGCGCCGCGTGCGTGGAACCGCCGGTCGACGGTGACCGAGGAATAGTGCCGCCCGTGGCCGCCGTCCGCGGCCGGTTCTTGCCCATCTGGAGGGTCAGCCAGCGGAAGGACGGCACCACCTGCGGCCGCCACAGCGCCATGGTGTGGCCGCCGGCGCTGCGCGGCAGGAACACCACGTGCACGGTCGTCGGCGCCTTGGCGACCGCTTCCAGGGCCACGCCCGCCTGGTAGCCGTCCCTGGACTCGCCGGAGACGTACAGCGCGATCCGGGGCGGCACGGGCGACTTCTTGAGAAGCAGGTAAGGATTGTTCGCCGCGCGCAGGGCCGGGGTCTGCGAGGCGAGTGAGTTGCGTTCGCCGATCGGGTCGTTGTACCCGGACAGGCTCACGGCGGCCCGGTAGCGGTCGGGGTGGGCGACGGCCAGCTTGACCGCGCAGTGCGCGCCCGCCGAGTACCCGGCGACCGCCCAGCCGGACGGCGCGGGTTCGGCGCGGAAGTTGTCCATGACCATCTTGGGCACGTCGATGCTCAGCCAGCTGTCGGCGTTCACCGTGCCCGGGATGTTGGCGCAGCCCGTGTCCACCCCGGCCAGCAGGTTGGTGCGCGGCGCCACCAGGATGAACGGCGCGACCTGGCCGTCCTTCATCAGCGGCAGCAGCTGCTCGTGGGCCTTCAGGGAGCCGAACCAGGCCTTCGCCGAGCCGGGGTAGCCCGGCAGCAGCTCCACGACCGGGAACTTGTGGTGGCGGTAGGCGGGTTCGCCGTACTGCGGCGGCAGCCAGACGTAGACCTCGGCGTTCACGCCCGACACCCGTCCCTTGAGCTGGGTGACGCGGACCCCGCCGGCCGCGTGCATACCGGGGCCGTCGGCGGTCTGGAAAGCCTGTTTGACCTTGGGCAGCCGCTTGAACGCTATGCCGCCGGTGCCGTCCCGGCCGAGGTCGGCGGCCTGCTGGACGTGGTTGCCGGTGCCGAGCAGGTCGGCCCAGTTGTCGTAGAGGTTGTTGGAGTTGTTGACGAGGATGAACACCAGCGTGACCGCCGTGCCCTGGGCGAACAGCAGCATCAGCACCCGGGCCGCGACGCGCAGCGCCTTGGGCCCCCGCATCCTCGACCACAGGGCGAGCGGCAGAACGAGGGCGACGACGGACAGCACGATCGTCGTGCAGAGAAACGCAGTCCCGGTGAGGCTCATGCCCTCATAGAGGGGGATCAAGGCCTCGGGGTTACGGACGTGTCCGGACACTTACCGAGAAATTGCCGGGATCTCACCCGGCAGGCGGGACCTTGCCATCCATATCCTGCCATCCGCGTCTCATCGCCCGCGTCTCGTCGTCCGCATCTCGTCTCCAGCATCTCGTCATGCGCCCGAAACGTCCAAAGCTACCGCTTAGTAATTTCCTGTTGTACGGTTCACCCATGCCAGAAGCAGCCTCCACCCCCGTCATGCGGGCCGTGATCGGCGCCAGCGAGTTCGACCGCGACACCGCGGTCACCCGGCGCGAGCCCGGGGTCTACGACATCGACCTCTCCGCCGGCTGGACCATCATCAACGCCGTCAACGGCGGCTATCTGCTGGCCGTGCTCGGCCGTGCCCTCGCGGACACCCTCCCGCACCCCGACCCGTTCACGATCTCGGCGCACTACCTCACCGCCTCCCAGCCGGGTCCGGCGGTCGTCCGCACCGAGACCGTCCGCACCGGCCGCACCCTCTCCACCGGCCAGGCCTCCCTCTTCCAGTACGACGAGGCGGGCAACGAGGTCGAGCGGATCCGCGTCCTCGCCTCCTACGGCGACCTCGACTCCCTCCCCGACGACGTCCGGACGACGGCCACGCCGCCCGCGATCCCGCCCATGGACCAGTGCTTCGGCCCGGAAGACGGCCCGGCCCCGGTCGAGGGCAGCTCCGCCATCACCGACCGCCTGATGCTCAAGCTGGACCCCGCCACCCTGGGCTGGGCACTCGGCGCCCCCTCCGGCAAGGGGGAGATGCGCTCCTGGTTCGGCCTTGCGGACGGCCGGGACGCGGACCCCTTCGCGCTGCTGCTCGCGGTGGACGCGCTGCCGCCGACCGCCTTCGAGATCGGTCTGTCCGGCTGGGTCCCGACGGTCGAACTGACCGTGCACGTACGCCACCGCCCGGCGCCCGGCCCGCTGCGGGTCGCGATCACCACCCGCAACCTGGCCGGCGGCTTCCTCGAGGAGGACGCCGAGGTCTGGGACAGCACGGACCGCCTGGTCGCCCAGTCCCGCCAACTGGCCCGGGCCAGGCTCGGCTAGGGCCGGGTCACCCCCTGAGCGGGGTGCGGCCCAGCCAGGCCGCCAAGCGGGTGTAGGCGTCGGCTTCTTCGGGGGCGTCGACGACGTCGCCGAAGGGGGTGTCCGGGTCGCGCTGCGGGTCGGGCAGGACGCGGCGGGCCGTGGTGAGGGCGAACTCGGCGAGTTCCGGGTCGAGTTCGTGCGGGCGGCCGATCGACTCGGCCAGGTCCCAGGTGTGCGTCACGAGTTCCATGACGTAGCCGGACAAGGCGGCGTGGCCGGGGACCTCGCCCCACGGAACGCGGACCGGTGCCGTCATCCGCTCGTCGCTCTCCCAGGCCTTGAGGACCCGGGTGCGCGCCTCGTCGTACGCCGCCGCCCACTCGGCGTCCTCGACACCGTCGGCGAACGGGCGGACCGCGAGCCCGTCACCGCCCTCGCCGACCACCGCGATCCGCCGGGTGCCGCCGACCATGTGGCTGAGCAGCGTGCGTACGTCGAACTCGGCACAGGGCGTGGGGCCGGACAGCTGCTCGGGCCGCACGGTCTTGATGAGGGCCGCCGCCTGCTCCGTCGCGCGGGCGTAGCGGGGGCGGGGGTCGATGATGTCCATGGTGTGCCTCTCCTTGAGTCGTCGGGGCGAGCATCGCCGGATAACCTGACACCTCCCGTCAACATTTGCCGCGGGGTGCCCGACGGCGTGATCCTGGCCGGGTGAAGTCCGACCGCCTGCTGTCCATCCTGCTGCTCCTCCAGACCCGGGGCCGGGTCCCGGCGCACGAACTCGCCCAGCGGCTCGAGGTGTCGGCGCGCACCATCTACCGCGACGTCGAGGCGCTGTCCGCCTCCGGCGTCCCGGTGTACGCCGAACGCGGGCGGCACGGTGGCATCGAGCTCCTCGCCGGGTTCCGTACGGACGTCACCGGTCTCACCGCCGACGAGTCCCGCGCCCTGTTCATCCTGGCCGCCCAGGGCGCGCACGCCGCCCTCGGTCTGGACGCGGCCCTCGGCTCGGCGCTGCGCAAGGTGATGGCGGCCCTGCCCGCGCCGCACCGGCCGGCCGCCGAGCTGACCAGCCGCCGGATCCTGGTCGACGCCACCCGCTGGAAGAGCGGGCCGCAACGGGCCGTGGACCTGGAGACGCTTCAGGACGCGGTGTTCGCCGACCGGCGCCTGCGGCTGCGCTACCGGCACAGCGGGGAGCGGGAGCCGAACACGTACACCGTGGACCCCTACGGCCTGGTCGCCAAGGCGGGCATCTGGTACCTGGTCGCCGACCGGCGGGGCAGGCCGCGCCTGTTCCGCGCCGACCGGGTGCGTTCCGCCCGGGTCCTGGACGACCCCGTGCGCCGCCGGCCCGGCGTCGAACTCGCCGACGTCTGGAAGGTGCTGCGGCAGCAGGTCGAGGAGCCGCCGGGGGGTGTGGAGGTCACCGTACGGGTGCGCCGGGAGCGCCTCGACATGTTCGTCCGGATCACGGCCTCCTTGCTGGCCGAACTCCCGGACGACGACGCCGAGGGCGAGTGGGTGACAGCCCGGCTCACCTATCCGTCCGTCCGCGCGGCCCGCCAACTCCTCGCGTTCGCCGACGGGGTGGAGGTCCTCGCGCCGCCCGAGGCGCGCGCCGACCTGCTGGCCGCGGCGCGTTCTGTCACGGAGCTGTACCAGTGAGTAGGCCCGGGTCGTAGTCGAAAGCCCAGGTGGGGGCGGGTACTTGGGGCGCCCTTTACCCGGTGGACAGGGCGGCCACAGAAAGGACACAAGAACGCCCTAAGCGCCGTTGATTGAGTGCCCGCCTCAGGACTTCCTCACCTTTTCTGGAGCTGGCTCTCATGAAGCGTGCACGCCTCGTCCCGGCCGTCGCCCTGCTCGCGCTCTCCCCGCTGCTGCTGACCGCGTGCGGCTCGAGCGACTCCTCGTCCTCCGGCGGCGGCTCCGCCCAGCAGAGCTGCCAGCCGCCGTCCGGCATGCCGACCGGGGGCGCGTCCGGGCGCCCGAGCGGTGCGCCGAGCGGTGCACCGTCCGGCGCGCCGACGGGCGCGGCCTCGGGCAAGCCGACCGGAACCCCCTCGGGCGCCCCCTCCGGCATGCCGAGCGGCGCGCCCGGCGGCGGCCAGGGCGGCCCCGGTGGCGGTCAGGGCGGCGGCTGTGGCGGCCCCGGCGGCGGGCAGCCGGGGCAGGGGCAGCAGGCTCAGCAGGGCTGACGAGGGTCTCGTACCGCAGGGGCGGTGGGTCCGGTGAACGGGCTCGCCGCCCCTGCGCGTTCGCGCGGGTCAGTCGTGCCAGTGGTGGCGGCCGACGCTGATCAGCCGCAGCTGCCGGGTCGCGAGCCGGGTGACGCGCTCCCGCTCCTCTTCGGAGGTGTGCGGTGCCTCCTGAGCCTCCAGGAAGAGGGAGGCCGTGATGAGCATCTGGTCGACGTAGAGGTGCGCGAGCATCAGCAGATCGTCGTCGCTCCACCCCTCCGCCTCGGGGTCCTTGGCAAGCTCGGCCTTCACCTCCTGGGCGAACCGGGCCAGTTGGGCCCGGATGGCCTCCCGCACCGGCTGGACCCCGCCGTGGCGTTCGCGGGCGATGAAGCGGACGTGCGCGGGGAACACGTCGACGTGGTGGGCGATCAGCTCGACGGCCCGCGCGATGCGTTCCTCGCTGTCGCCCGCCGAGGACACCGTCGTCCGCACCATCGGGTGCAGACTGCCCAGCGCCTCGTCGACCAGCGCCACGCCGAGGTCCGCCGTGGAGCGGAAGTGCCGGTAGAACGCGGTGGGCGCGACTCCGACGGCGCGCGTGACCTCGCGCAGGCCCAGGCTGCTCAGGCTCTGTTCCTCCAGCAGCCCCAACGCCGCGTCCAGGAGCGCCTGCCGGGTCTTCTGCTTCTGGGCCTGCCGGAGCCCAAGGGTGTGACTCATGTCATCCAGTTAACAACTGTTCTCCGGAATTGAAAAGCCGTCGGGCGCGCTAGACTCATAAGTCAGTGAACAAGTGTAACCACAACCGTTCACCGAAATTTCACGCGAGCACCTCAGAGCTCCTCGGAGGGGGGATCCATCTCATGCTGTTCATCGTCGCGGCTCTCCTGCTGCTCGGCGTCGTCCTGGGCACCGTGGCCCACGCGCCGCTGACCTTCACCGCCATCGCCGCCGCCGTCATCGCCACCTGGCTCGGCATCTTCGCGCTCCGCGAACGCCACGGCCGCCGGCGCGGCACGTCCGCCAACTGACCCGCACCCCACCCCCACCCGCCTTTGTCCATCCGTCTCTTCCGTCGGAAGGCTGACCACCATGCAACTCACCGCACCGGCGACCCGCCGTACCGCCGTCCGTGACGCCGACGGCATGGCCGTCGCGTCCTTCATCCTCGGCCTCCTCGGCCTCCTCGTCCTGAACCTGTTCCTCGGCCCGATCGCCATCGTCCTGGCCGGTGTGGCCCTGTGGCGGGACACCGCCCGCCGTGGCCGCGCCCTGCTCGGCATGACCCTCGGCGTCGCCGACCTGCTGGTCCTGGTGGCGTTCATGCAGGTGGACAACACCGTGTCCTGGAGCTTCTAGGGAACTCCCGCAGAGCTCCAGGGAGCTCGGCGAGCCGTACGAGCGTGTGGGAAGCGGCCTGGACGAGCCGCGACCACCGCCGAAGGGCCCCGTAGAATCGGGCTCACCATGGCTTACCTCGACCACGCCGCGACCACCCCGATGCTCCCGGAGGCGGCAGAGGCACTGACCGCCCAGCTGAGCATCACCGGCAACGCGTCCTCCCTGCACGGATCCGGCCGCAAGGCCCGCCGTACGGTCGAGGAATCCCGCGAGACCCTCGCGGACGCGCTGGGCGCCCGCCCGAGCGAGGTGGTCTTCACCTCCGGCGGCACCGAGGCCGACAACCTCGCCGTCAAGGGCCTGTACTGGGCCCGCCGTGACGCCGACCCGGCCCGCACCCGCGTACTGGCCAGCCCAGTCGAACACCACGCCGTCCTCGACGCCGTCCACTGGCTCGGCGAACACGAGGGCGCCACCGTCGAGTACCTCCCGGTCGACTCCTACGGCCGTGTCCACCCCGAGGTCCTGCGCGAGGCCATCGCCCGGAACCCCGAGGACGTCGCCCTGGCCACCGTCATGTGGGCCAACAACGAGATCGGCACGGTCCTGCCGGTCCGTGAACTGGCCGACGTCGCGGGCGAGTCCGGCATCCCCCTGCACGCCGACGCCGTCCAGGCCTTCGGCCAGGTCCCCGTCGACTTCGCCGCCTCCGGCCTCGCCGCGATGACCGTCTCCGGCCACAAGATCGGCGGCCCGTACGGCATCGGCGCCCTCGTCCTCGGCCGCGAGTGGGCCCCCGTACCCGTCCTGCACGGCGGTGGTCAGGAGCGCCACGTCCGCTCCGGCACCCTGGACGTCCCGGCCATCGCCTCCTTCGCGGTGGCCGGCCGCCTCGCCGCCGAGCAGCGCGAGTGGTTCGCCCGCGAGATCGGCGCCCTGCGCGACGCCCTGATCGAGGCGGTCCGTACGGCGGTCCCCGACGCGATCCTGGGCGGCGACCCGGTGGACCGCCTCCCGGCCAACGCCCACTTCACCTTCCCCGGCTGCGAGGGCGACTCCCTGCTGCTCCTGCTCGACGCGCAGGGCATCGAGTGCTCCACCGGCTCCGCCTGCACGGCCGGTGTCGCCCAGCCCAGCCATGTCCTGCTGGCCACCGGCACCGACCCGGACCTGGCCCGCGGCACCCTGCGCTTCTCCCTCGGCCACACCTCCACCGAGGCGGACGTCGAAGAGGTCGCGAAGGCGATCGGCCCCGCGGTGGAGCGTGCGCGCGCCGCGGGGCTGACCTGACGGCCGGGCCGAGGGTTCGACGTGACCTAACCGTCCGTCGCGCTGGCACTCGCGGTGGCGCTCGCGGTCGCGGAAGCCGAGGCCGAGGCCGAGGCCGAAGCCGAGGCGCTCGGACTGGCCGAGGCCGTGGAGTCGGTGCTGTCCGTACTGGTGGTGGACGAACCGTCATCCGTGATCATGAGGGACGCCATCATGCCCTCGTCCTCGTGCTGGAGCAGATGGCAGTGGAGCATGTACATGTACGTGTCGTCGGCGAAGTCGGTGAACTCCATGGCGATCTCGATGGACCCGCCGCCCACCACCTCGTAGGTGTCGTACCAGCCGAGTTGGACGCCGCTGGGATCGTCGCCGTTGACGGAGATCAGCTGGTACGGCACGTCATGCAGGTGGAAGGAGTGCTCCAGCTGCGTGTTGTTCTTGATGGTCCAGATCTCCTTGGACCCGAGCGTCGTGCTGATCATGGCCATGGAGGACATGGTGGTCCCGGCCGAGCCGTTGATCAGCATGGTGGCGCCGCTCTGGCCGAGCGTGATCGTCCGGGCGGTGAAGTCGCTGGTGTCGTACCGGTCGATGGTGTTCAGCGTGCTGGGCAGGTCGTCCGGGGTGTCGCTGCCGCTCGCGGTGACGGTGAGGAAGTCGTAGGTGCCGCTGCCGCCGCGCACCCAGCCGGTGGTGATCACCGCCTGGAGCGTGACGTCCTCGGTGAGGTCCATGACGACCTCGGCGCGGGCGCCGGCCACCAGGCGGACGGACGTCACCTCGGCGGCCTCGGCCAGATAGCCCTGGTCCGTGGCGATCTGCGTCATCGTGCCGCCATCGCTGCGCTGGACGGTGATGATGTCGGACGGCGAGGCGTTCAGGATCCGGAAACGGGTGCGGGTCTTGGTCGCCTCGAAGGTGAGCGTGGTGTCGTCGACGTTCGTGCCGTTGCACAGCACCGGATAGACGAGGCCGCTGCTGAGATAGCCGGTCAGGTTGTACTTGACGTCCCCGGACGTGTCGGCGGCCAGGCACTGGAGGATGATCGGGATGTCGTCGACGCCGTAGTCGCTGGGCAGGGCGGCGGAGGTGTCCGAGTCGTCCTCGACGATGATCATCCCGGCCAGTCCGGCCACCACCTGCTCGGCCGTCGTGCCCAGGGCGTGAGGGTGGTACCAGAGGGTCTTGGCCTCGTCCTTCACCTCGAAGGTGGGGGCCCAGGTCTCCCCGTCGGCGAAGGCCACCTGCGGGCCGCCGTCCATCTTGGCCGGGACGTGGGCGCCGTGGAAGTGGACGGTGGTGTCCGCGCCCAGGCTGTTGGTGATGTTCAGCAGCACCGTGTCGCCCTTGGTCCACTTCATGGTCGGGCCGAGGTACGACTGGTTGTAGCCCATGGTGTCGCTGGTGACGCCGGAGACCACCTCGTTGGTCCCCGTCTTCGCCTCCAGGGTGAAGGTGGTGGTGCCGTCCGAGGTGGTGCCCTCCAGGAGGTCCGGGACGGTGAGCGCGCCGGACGCCGCGGACGCCTTGTCGCTTCCGTTGCTCAGCAGTGCGAAGGTCGTGCCGGCCGCCCCGACCGCCGCCAGGCCGAGCCCGGCCATCCCGCCGAGGAACTTCCGCCGGTGCAGGCCCTTGCCGCCCTTGGTCCTGCTGTCCTTGACGTGCTCCCGCTTGGCGTGCCCGCGCTTGACGTGGGTGCCGTTGTCGCTTTTGCCCGCAGTGGTGTCGGGCTCGGTGATGTCAGACATGACACCGGATGGTTGACGTATGAATTATGTAAAGGCTGAGTCGAAGCTGGGCAGAAGCTGCGCGCGCTGTGCGACCGCCGTGAGTGGGGTTCTTTTTCAACTGCCTTGAATGAAAGCCAAGTTGACGTGCGGCAGGTCACATCCCCCGTGCGGGACGCATCGGACACATGAGTCATTGAGTCGTTTCATAGGCCGCTCGGCGCGTGATGTGAGTCACACGTGTCGGCTTATGAGCCCCAAGTACCGGTCCCAGTCCCAGTACCGACCGGGGTCCGTGTGGTCCGTCCCCGGCACCTCCACATGACCGATAATGTGCTCCCGGTCCACGGGTATGCCGTACCGCCCGCAGATCGCGGCCGTCAGCCGCGCCGAGGTCGCGTACATCGCGTCCGTGAAGGAGGACGCGTGCTCCACGAACCCCTCGTGCTCGATGCCGACGCTCCGCTCGTTGTACTCCCGGTTGCCCGCGTGGAAGGCCACGTCCAGCTCGCGGATCAGCTGGGTCAACCGCCCGTCCTTCCGCACGATGTAGTGCGCCGCCGCCTGGTGCGCCGGGTCCTGGAAGGCCTTCACCGCGCTCGCGTAGTCGCCCTGCGTGACATGGACGACCACCCGGTCCACGGGATAGTCGTCCGGCCGGTCCGCCCGCCGGTAGTTCGCCGGGGACGCCGCCACCCAGCGCGCACCCCGGAAGTCCACCGCGCCCGCCACCCGCGGCTTCTCCACCCCCGGCAGCCGCCACCACAGGTGCGACAGCTCCTGACGGGCCAGCGCGGCCGTGCCCACGGCAGCCGCAACCCCGCCGACGAGCAGGGCCCGCCGCCCCAGCCGCCGGTCGGAGTCGCCCCTCGCCGCGTTCGCCTCTGTCACCCCGCTGTCACCCCCATGTGATCGTCAACGGATATGCGGGGCCTCCGGTTCCCGCGCCCCCGTACCCTGGAGGGGCTATGACTGACACCCCGCAGCGCACCCGTCCCCTCCGCGTCCTCGCCGCCATGTCGGGCGGCGTGGACTCCGCCGTCGCCGCCGCCCGCGCGGCCGAGGCGGGCCACGACGTGACCGGCGTCCACCTCGCGCTCTCCGCGAACCCGCAGTCGTTCCGCACCGGGGCGCGGGGCTGCTGCACCATCGAGGACTCCCGCGACGCCCGCCGGGCCGCCGACGTCATCGGCATCCCGTTCTACGTCTGGGACCTCGCCGACCGCTTCCGCGAGGACGTGGTCGAGGACTTCATCGCCGAGTACGAGGCCGGCCGCACCCCGAACCCGTGCCTGCGCTGCAACGAGAAGATCAAGTTCGCCGCGCTCCTGGACAAGGCCCTGGCCCTCGGCTTCGACGCGGTCTGCACCGGCCACTACGCCAAGGTGATCGTGGGCGCGGACGGCACACGCGAACTGCACCGCGCCTCCGACATGGCCAAGGACCAGTCCTACGTCCTCGGCGTCCTGGACGACCGGCAGCTGGCCCACGCGATGTTCCCGCTCGGCGACACGGTCACCACCAAGGACGAGATCCGCGCGGAGGCCGAGCGCCGAGGCCTGGCCGTGGCCAAGAAGCCCGACTCGCACGACATCTGCTTCATCGCCGACGGCGACACCCAGGGCTTCCTGGCCCGGCGCCTGGGCAAGGCCGAGGGCGACATCGTCGACGAGTCCGGCACCAAGGTCGGCACGCACGAGGGCGCGTACGGCTTCACCATCGGCCAGCGCAAGGGCCTCAGGATCGGCACCCCGGCCCCCGACGGCAAGCCGCGCTACGTGCTGGACATCTCCCCGGTGAACAACACCGTGACGGTCGGCCCGGCCGCCGCCCTGGACGTGACCGGCCTGACGGCGATCAAGCCGCGTTGGTGCGGCGCGGCCCCCACCGGCCCGGGCACCTACACCGCCCAGCTCCGCGCCCACGGCGGTGAGACCGAGGTCACCGCCGAACTGGTCGACGGCTCCCTGGAGGTCCGGTTCGCGGAGCCGGTACGGGGCGTGGCCCCCGGCCAGGCGATCGTCCTGTACGACGGCACGCGCGTGGTGGGCTCGGCGACGATCGCCGCCACGGTACGGGACACGGCCGGGGTGGCGTGAGCCCGCGCCCCACGAGGTCGTGAGCCCGCGCCCTACGCGGTGAAGAACTCCGCTAGCACCGGCGCGAGCACGTCCGGGTCGACCACGTGCGTCTGGTCGTCCAGCACGCGGTACGTGCCTTCCGGCGCCGCCTCCGCGACCGTCCGGGTCGCCTCGCGCAGCCAGTCCGGGCTCGCGCCGCCCGCGACCGCCAGGAGGGGAACGGCGAGCGACGCGAGCCGGTCCCTCGGAATCGTGCTGTCGCCCATCACGGCGTCGTCATAGGCCAGGGTCGGCGCGATGGCCTCCATGTCGGCCCACATGGGGGACTGGCGGGCACCCTGGATCACGGCCTCAGCCAGGCCCGTGAGCCTCAGGAACAGCTCGACCGCGTCGCCGCGCCGGCCCTGCGCGAGTGCCTCGCCGAGGTTCCTGGTGTACTCGGCGCGCTCCTTCACGCCCGCCTCGTCCACGGCGAAGGGCGCCTCGTACACGGCCACCCGGCGCACCGGCAGCCCGCTCTCCGCCGCCCGCAGCGCCAGCGCGCCGCCCGAGGACATGCCGTAGACCGCCGCCTCGCCGCCCACCGCCTCGATCAGCGCCGCGATGTCCTCGACCTCGCGCTCCACCGCGTACGGCGCCGTGTCGCCGCTCCCGCCGCGGCCCCGGCGGTCGTACACGACGGCCTGGAAACGGTCCGCGAGCCGCTGTGCCAGGGGCGCCATGGTGTGGCCCGTGGACATCGCGCCGCTCACGAGGATCACCGCGGGACCCCGGCCGGTGGTTTCGTAGGCGATACGGGTGCCGTCGCCGGAAAGCGTCTCCTTGTCCATACCAGTGCAGATTGCCGCACGGTACGGAACTAGTCGGTCATGACACGTCGACTTCGTAGAAGCAGAAGTGGTCCTTGATCCGTGCCACGTCCGGCTTCGGATCGGGGTACGCCCACACCAGGTCGGGCGCGTCCGGCAGCGACCAGTAGGAGGCCGTCCCCTTGAAGGGGCACTGCGTATGGGTGTCGGAGGGCGTGAGGAGGTCCAGCCGTACGTCCTCGGCGGGGATGTAGTACCGCACCGGACAGCCGGTCTCCCGCAGCACCAGAGGGCGGTCGGTCTCGGCGAGCACCTGCTCCCCGCGCACCACGCGCACGTGCTGCTCGCCCTGCTCGATGGTGATCGTGTGTCCATGGGCCATGTAAGGGAAGCGCCGGCAGGCCCCGGCTTCTTCCCTCGTACCCTGACCGCATGCGAATCTGCGTCTTCCTCTCCGCCGCCGACCTCGACGACCGCTACACCCGACCCGCGCGCGAGTTCGCCGAACTGATCGGCAAGGCGGGGCACACGCTGGTGTGGGGCGGTTCGAACGTCGGCCTCATGAAGGTGGTCGCCGACGGGGTGCAGCAGGCGGGCGGCCGGCTCGTCGGCGTCTCCGTCGGCTTCCTGGCGAACAAGGCGCGGCCCGGCGCCGACGAGATGGTGATCGCCCACGACCTGGCCGAGCGCAAGAAGCTGCTGCTGGAGAAGGCCGACGCCGTGGTGATCATGGTGGGCGGCACCGGGACGCTCGACGAGGCCACCGAGATCCTGGAGCTGAAGAAGCACGGCCGCACCGACAAGCCGGTGGTGCTGCTGAACACGGCGGGCTTCTACGACGGGCTGAAGGAGCAGTTCCGCCGCATGGAGGACGAGGGGTTCCTGCCCCGCCCGCTGGCCGACCTGGTCGGCTTCGCCGACGAGCCGGTGTCGGCGCTGGCCTACCTGGAGGAGCACCAAGGCGCCGCGTGAGCGGCGGGCGGTGCGAGCATGGCGGCATGGCTACTCATGTGATCACCGGGGCGGGTTCCGGCATCGGCGCGGCCGTGGCCCGCCTTCTGCACGCGCGCGGGGACGAACTCGTCCTGCACGCGCGCGACGCGGGCCGCGCGAAGGAACTGGCGGCCGAGTTCCCCGGCGCGAGGACGCTCGTGGGCGACCTCGCCGACCCGGACCGGCTGTCCTGGGCCTTCTCCCACCAGACGCTCCCGGAGCGGGTCGACTCCCTCCTCCACATCGCCGGCGTCGTCGACCTCGGCGAGGTGGGCGACCTGACTCCCAAGTCCTGGCGCCACCAGCTCAACGTCAACCTGATCGCCCCGGCCGAGCTGACCCGCCACTTCCTGCCCCAGCTCCGCGCCACACGGGGCCACGTGGTGTTCGTCAACTCCGGCGCCGGCCTCGCCGCCCACGCCGGCTGGTCCGCCTACGCCGCCTCCAAGCACGGCCTCAAGGCCCTCGCCGACTCCCTCCGCCACGAGGAACACGGCAACGGCGTCCGCGTCACCTCGGTCTACCCCGGCCGCACGACCAGCCCCATGCAGGCCAAGGTCCACCAGCAGGAGGGCAAGGAGTACGACCCCGCCCAGTGGATCGCCCCCGAGTCCGTCGCCACCACGATCCTCACCGCCCTGGACCTCCCCAGGGACGCGGAAATCAACGACGTGACGGTACGACCGGGTCGCTGACAACGGCTGGGAGGCGCGGCCCGCTCTTATCAGCCTGTCTGGGGGTGCCCCCTCTGGGGGAGTTCGAGGGCGAGGCCGTTCAGGCCGAAGGGGCGGAGCCCCTGGGGACGGGAACGGGCAGGGGCGGCGGGGGCGAGACAACCGAGGCCCGCACGCAGCACCCCCGCCCCCCACCTACGTAGGCTTCACCCGTGACCGACAACTCGCCCTTCGGCCCAGCCACAGGCATCGGCTCCCTCCCGGGCACCGACGCCCGAGAAGCCGCCAAGACAGCCACCGGCAGCTTCGACGACTTCCCCTTCCTCCCCGAGCTGCCCGCCCGCGGCCCCGGCGCCGACATGATCGGCCGCACCGCCGGAATGCTCGTCGAGCTGTTCGCGCGCGTGGAGCCCAGCGGCTGGCGGATCGGGGACCGGCCGGGCCGGGACACCAAGCGGGCCCGCTCCTGGCTCGGCGAGGACCTCGACGCGCTTGAGGAGTTCACACAGAACTACGAGGGCCCGCTGAAGGTGCAGGCCGTCGGCCCGTGGACGCTCGCCGCCGCCCTCGAGCTGAAGAACGGCGAGGCCGCCCTCTCCGACCCCGGCGCCTGCCGCGACCTCGCCGCCTCCCTCGCCGAGGGCCTGCGCCAGCACCTCGCCGAGGTCCGGCGCAGGATCCCCGGTGCCCACCTCGTGCTCCAGCTCGACGAGCCCTCCCTCACCGCCGTCCTGCGCGGCCAGGTGAAATCCGCCAGCGGCTACCGCACCCACCGCGCCGTCGACCGGCAGATCGTCGAGGCCACCCTCCGAGATCTGGTCGGCATGCACGCGCCGGACCCCGTCGTGGTCCACTCCTGCGCCCCCGACGTGCCCTTCCCCCTGCTGCGCCGGGCGGGCGTGGCCGGGGTCTCCTTCGACTTCTCGCTTCTCACCGAGCGTGACGACGACGCGATCGGCGAGGCGGTGGAGGGCGGCACCCGGCTCCTGACCGGAGTCGTGCCCGGCACGGACGGTCCATTGTCAGACCCTGCCGGTAGCGTCATGGGTGTCAGGACGTTGTGGCGCAGGCTGGGGCTGCATCCGGGGCTGCTCGCCCGGGCGGTGACGGTCACCCCGGCGTGCGGACTCGCGGGCGCTTCCCCGGAGTACGCGCGCCGGGCGCTCGCCCACTGCGTCCGGGCGGCGAGATCCCTCGCGGACAACCCAGAGTAACGGGAGGACAACACGGTGGCCGGCGACAAGCAGCAGGCGGAGACGGCAGTGCCCGCCGAGGCACGGGAGAAGCACGCGCAGCTCGCTGAGCAGATCGAGGAGCACCGCTTCCGGTACTACGTGAAGGACGCTCCCGTCATCAGCGACGCCGAGTTCGACGGGCTCCTGAAGACTCTGGAGGCGCTGGAGGAGGAGTATCCGGAACTGCGCACGCCGGACTCGCCGACCCAGAAGGTCGCCGGGTCGTACCAGACGGAGTTCACGTCGGTCGAGCACCGCCAGCGGATGCTCTCCCTCGACAACACCTTCAACGACGACGACCTCGCCACCTGGGCCGATCGCATCGCCCGCGAACTCGGCGACCAGGAATACCACTTCCTGTGCGAGCTGAAGGTCGACGGCCTCGCCGTCAACCTCACCTACGAGCACGGCCGTCTCACCCGCGCCGCCACCCGCGGGGACGGCCGCACCGGCGAGGACATCACCCCGAACGTCCGCACGATCGCGGAGATCCCGGACCGCCTGAAGGGCGACCGTGTCCCCGACCTGGTGGAGATCCGCGGCGAGGTCTACTTCCCGATGGAGCGGTTCGAGGAGCTCAACCGCCGCCTGGTCGCGGCCGGGGACAAGCCCTTCGCCAACCCCCGTAACGCGGCGGCCGGTTCGCTGCGCCAGAAGGACCCGCGCGTCACCGCCACCCGCCCCTTGCACATGGTGGTCCACGGAATCGGCGCCCTGGAGGGCTACGAGGGCCTCACCCGCCTCTCCCAGGCGTACGACCTGCTGGGGACCTGGGGCCTGCCCACCTCCCGGCACAACCGTGTGGTCGACGACCTCGACGGCGTACGGGAGTTCATCGCGTACTACGGCGAGAACCGCCACTCCGTGGAGCACGAGATCGACGGTGTGGTGGTCAAGCTCGACGAGATCCGCCTCCAGGGCCGGCTCGGTTCCACGGCCCGCGCCCCTCGCTGGGCGATCGCGTACAAGTACGCGCCGGAGGAGGTCAACACCAAGCTGATCGACATCAAGGTGGGCGTCGGCCGCACCGGCCGGGTCACGCCGTACGCCCAGGTCGAGCCGGTCACGGTCGCGGGCAGCGAGGTGGAGTTCGCCACCCTGCACAACCAGGACGTCGTCAAGGCCAAGGGTGTCCTCATCGGCGACACGGTGGTGATCCGCAAGGCCGGTGACGTCATCCCGGAGATCCTCGGGCCGGTCGTCGACCTGCGTGACGGCAGTGAGCGCGAGTTCGTGATGCCGGGCGAGTGCCCCGAGTGCGGTACGCCGCTGCGGGCCATGAAGGAGGGCGACATCGACCTCCGCTGCCCCAACGCCCGCACCTGCCCGGCGCAGTTGAGGGAACGCGTCTCCTACCTCGCGGGCCGTGAGTGCCTGGACATCGAGCACTTCGGCGGGGTGGTGGCGGCGGCGCTGACGCGCCCGCTGGAGCCGGCCGACCCGCCGCTGGTGGATGAGGGCGATCTGTTCGACCTGACGGTGGAGAAGCTGCTGCCCATCAAGGCGTACGTGCTCGACCCGAACAGCGGTCTGCCCAAGCGGGACCCGAAGACGGGCGAGGACAAGGTCGTCACGGTCTTCGCCAACAAGGAGGGCGAGCCGAAGAAGAACACCCTCGCGCTGCTCCAGAACATCGAGGAGGCCAAGGCACGTCCGCTGGCCCGCTTCCTGAACGGGCTTTCCATCCGCCATGTGGGACCCGTGGCGGCACAGGCCCTCGCGCGCGAGTTCCGCTCCGTCGACCGCATCGAACAGGCCACCGAGGAGGAGTTGGCGACCACCGACGGCGTCGGCCCCATCATCGCCGCGGCCCTGAAGGAGTGGTTCGCCGAGGACTGGCACCGCGAGATCGTCCGGAAGTGGAAGGCGGCTGGAGTCCCGCTGGAGGAGGCGGGCTCCGGCGAGGACGAGGGGCCGCGTCCGCTGGAAGGGCTCACGGTGGTCGTCACCGGCACGCTGGAGAACTTCACACGCGACGGCGCCAAGGAGGCGTTGCAGAGCCGAGGTGCGAAGGTGACCGGTTCTGTATCGAAGAAGACGTCATTCGTTGTCGTGGGTGACAACCCGGGATCGAAGTACGACAAGGCCATGCAGCTCAAAGTGCCGGTTCTGAACGAGGACGGTTTCGGCGTCCTTTTGGAACAGGGCCCCGAGGCGGCGGCCGAAGTCGCGCTTCCGACCGGGGAGTAGCGGTTGAAGGCCGCCCGAACAGCGCATATCAGATGTATACGGGTGGCCAGGGTGCATTCGGGCAACCGTCGACGACCGCTGCCCGTGGAAGCGTTCCGCGGCCTACTGTTGAGGTGTGCACCTGCCGTGCCCAGCTGCGGTCGGGGCATCCCCCTGCCCGTGCGGAGCAAGGGGAAGGGCTTTCCAACGCGGAGCCGCTGAGGGTTGTCGGGCGTCGGGCCGCGTGGCGTGGGCACCGCCGGTTGTGAGAGGGACGGGAATGGAACCGACCGAGAGCGCCGCTCCGGACTCCCGGCTGCGCCTGCGCCGCATGGCGGACGCATGGCGGGCGAGCCGGTGGCCGGGGCGGACCGCGGAGCGCCCGGGCGCCCAGGGACGCGCCGCCAGGCCGCCCACCGCGACGGACCCGCGCACCACCCCCGTACCACTGGCCGTCGAGCCCGCCGCGCTGCCGGGCGCCGAACCCGAACGGCACCTGTCCTGGCCCGCGCTGCACGCGGCCGTCGTGGCGGCCGCCGCCTTCGCCCTGGGCGCCGGATTCCTCCGCGCGTTCACCGACAACCACGCGCTCTTCCCGTCCGGCACGGTCGGCTGGTCCCTCGCCGTGCTGACCGGTGTCATCGTCGGCCACCTGGTCATGCTCGGCCGCTCCCGCTGGTGGGGCGGCACCGGTTCCGGCGCCGCCCTCACCATCGCCGTCCTGCTGCTGTACGGCTGGGTGCCCGCCGGCATGGTCAGCCTCACCGTCGTCGTCCTGGTCGGCATAGCCCGCCGCCACCGCTGGCGCCAGGGGGTGCTGCAAGGCGCGGTGGACATCCTCGGGATCGGCGCGGGCGCCCTGGTGCTGGGCGCCTTCGGCCGCGTACCCACCGTCGAGCGGCCCTGGAATCCCGAGAGCTGGACCGTCACCACCGCCCCCGAGGTCATCCTCGTCGCGGCCGCCTACCTCGGCGTCATCCGCATCCTGACGTGGTACCTGCACGCCCCGCGCGGCGGTCTGCCCACCGTCGCCCGCACCGCCCTGGTCCGGCACGGCCTGGTCGCCGTGGCACTGCTCGGCATCGCCCCGCTGGTCTGCGTGGTCGCCGTCGCCCAGCCGCTGCTGCTCCCGCTGTTCGCCATCCCGCTCATCGCGCTCGACTCCACCCTGTGGATAGCCCGGGCCCGGGCGGAGGAGCAGCTGCGCGATCCGCTGACCGGGCTGCCCAACCGGCAGTGGCTCCTGGAGCGGATCTGGACGGCCCTCGACGACGCCGAACGCATCGGCGCCCGCGCCGCCCTCATGCTGATCGACCTGGACCGCTTCCGGTCGGTGAACGACACCCTCGGTCATCTCGCCGGTGACCGGCTGCTGTTGCAGATAGCGGACCGGCTGCGCCTGGCGCTGCCGCGCGGCGCGGAGGCCGCCCGGCTCGGCGGCGACGAGTTCGCCGTGTTACTGCCCGTCGCCGACTCCACCACGTCGGCGACCCGGGTCGCCCGCGGCCTCGTCACCGCCCTCAGCTCCCCGCTCGACCTCGACGGGCTCACCCTCGTCCTGGAGGCCAGTGCGGGCGTCGCCGTCTTCCCCGACCACGCCCTGGACGCCGAAGGGCTGCTGCGCCGCGCGGACGTGGCGATGTACCAGGCGAAGCGGGACCGTACGGGCGTCGAGGTCTACGAGTCCAAGCGGGACTCCAACACGCCCGACCGACTGGGCCTGCTGGGCGACCTGCGCCGGGCTCTGGACGCGCACGAGGTCCAGCTGCACTACCAGCCCAAGGTCCGCTTCGACGGCCAGGTGGCCGGTCTGGAGGCCCTGGTCCGCTGGGTGCACCCGGAGCGCGGGAAGGTGCCGCCGGACGAGTTCATAGCGATCGCCGAGTCCTCGGGGCTGATGCCCCTTCTGACGGAGTACGTACTGGAGACCGCCCTCGGGCAGGTCGCCGAGTGGCGCGCGCAGGGCCTGTACGTGCCGGTGGCCGTCAACGTCTCCCCGCGCGACGTGCACACCCCCGGCTTCGCGGGCTCGGTGGCCGCGCGGCTGGCCCGGCACGGTGTGCCCGCGGGAGCGCTCCAACTGGAGATAACGGAACACGTGCTGCTGGAGGACCCGCAGCGGGCCGCCGACACCCTCGCCGGACTGACCGGGCACGGCGTGAAGATGTCGCTGGACGACTTCGGCACCGGGTACTCGTCGCTGGTTCATCTGCGCCGGCTGCCGGTCAGCGAGCTGAAGATCGACCGCTCGTTCGTGGCCCGTCTGGCCGTCGACACGCAGGACGCGGCGATCGTCCGCTGCACGGTCGACCTCGCCCACTCCCTCGGCCTGCTCGTCGTCGCCGAGGGCGTCGAGGACGACGAGACCTGGGAACGCCTGCGGGACCTCGGCTGCGACGCCGTACAGGGGTGGCTGGTGGCCGCGGCGATGCCGCCCGAGGAGACGACCGCCTGGCTGCTGGCCCGCGGGTCGCGGGGATGGCAGCGGCCACGGGCGGCTCTGCCGGCTGCCGAGTGACTTTCCCGCCGGTCCGCCTCGCTCAGCCCCGGCGGAGTACCGTCAGTCCGCCCGCGCCGTGAAGTGACCGATCAACAGCGCCAGCCGGGTCTCGTGGGCGTGCTCGGGCAGACGACCGCCGCGCATCAGCGTGACCAGCCCGTGCAGGCAGGCCCAGTACGTCTCCGCGAGGAGGCCGAGGTCGTCGCCGTCCGCCGCGATCGGTTGCACGGCCTGCACCAGTTCACCGAACGCCTCCTGAAGCGCGGCCGGAGCCTCGGGCGTCGCGAACGGCAGGTCCACGGTGCGCGTGAACATGGCGTCGTAGAGGGCCGGCCGGCGCCGGGCGAACGCGGTGTACGCCTCGCCCACCGCTGCCAGCGCGGCCCGGGCGCCCTCGGCCGCCGTACGCGCCGCCCGTAGTTCGGCGGTCAGGTCCGCGCAGCCCCGCACCGCGACGGCGACCATGATCGCGTCCTTGCCCTTGAAGTGGCTGTAGAGGACGGGCTGGCTGTACTCGATCTCGGCGGCCAGCCGCCGCGTCGTCACCGCGTCCCAGCCCTCGGCCTCCGCCAGTTCCCGCGCGGCCGCGACGATCAACCGCTCGCGCTCCGCTCGTTCGCGCTCCCGGCGCGTCTGGATCGACATGCTTCATATTCTAGCAACGCTAGACAGTCTGTCGGCGCTCTGCTAGCTTCGCTCTTGTCCCTAGCGCTGCTAGCAAGGAGAGAGACATGACCGTCACCGCGTACACCCTGGCCGTCGTCCTCGACCTGTTCTGCCTGTTCCTCGGCTACCGGTTCCTGTTCCAGCCCGGCCCCGCGGCCGCCGGTTACGGCGTCCCGGCGGACCCCCGCGGCGACGCCGGCGCCTACCTGACCAACAAGGGCCTCAAAGACGGCACGTTCGGCGTGGTGGGCCTGGTACTGCTGGCCTTCGCCGGGGCGCGTCCCGAGGCCTGGTTCATGCTCTGCGTGGCACTCCTGCCGCTCGGCGACACGCTGATAGTCCTGCGGCACGGCGGTACGAAGGCCGTCGCGTTCGGGATCCACTTCGCCACCGCTGTCGTTGTACTGATCAGCGCCGCCCTGCTCTTCCTCGTCTGACCACAGCACTTTTCCCAGCACGTCAACCGCATCGACCGGGGGTTTGGACATGTCGCTGTTCGTTCCGAAGTTCGACGAGTCCGTGATCGTTCGCGAGGCCGAGGCCGAAGTCGTCGGCCGCGCGCCCACCACCGTCCGCCTGCTGGCCGACAGCAGTGCGACCGGCGGCGCCCTCTCCACCCAGCGCGTCACCCTCACGGGCGGCGCCGACGGCGCCAAGCCGCACTGGCACGACCACTCCGCCGAGATGTTCTTCCTGCTGGACGGTGCCGCCGAGATCCTCTCCGGCGAGGACGTCGTCACCGCCGGTCCCGGCGACCTCGTCATCGTCCCGCCCGGCAAGCCGCACGCCTTCGCCGCCGTGCCGGGTGCCGACGCCGATCTGCTGATCGTCATCACCCCGGGCGTCGAGCGCTTCGAGTACTTCCGCCACCTACAGCGCATAGCCCTCGGCGAGGCCACCCCGGACAGCCTTCTCGAGGTGCAGGAGCTGTACGACAACCACTTCCTGCGCAGCCCCGCCTGGGACTCCCGCCGGTGACAGGGCAAACCGTTTCACGGGCACAGGGCCCCGCCCCATAGGATTGGGGACTGGCGTCACATTCCCGCCTGCCCCGCGACGCCTGGCACGCACGCTCGCGGCGTTGCCGAATCGCCCACGTGGCTCCGCCACGAGGGCGCTCCGGCGCCTTGCGATCGCACGCGCCAGACGCCGCGTGGCCCGCCCTCCGGGCGGACGGCGGGAATGCGACACCAGTCCCCGGCCCCAAACCACACACACTCACCCCAGAGGAACGCTGCATGCCTGGCATCACGCGCGAGGAGGTCGCCCACCTCGCCCGGCTGGCGCGTCTGGAGCTGAAGCCCGAAGAGCTCGACCACTTCGCGGGACAGCTGGACGACATCATCGGCGCGGTCGCCCGCGTCAGCGAGGTCGCCGACCAAGACGTACCGCCGACCTCGCACCCGCTCCCGCTGACGAACGTCATGCGCCCGGACGAGGTCCGTCCCTCGCTCACCCCCGAGCAGGCGCTCTCCGGCGCCCCGGCCCAGGAGCAGCAGCGTTTCAAGGTGCCGCAGATCCTGGGGGAGGACTGACCATGACGGACATCATCAAGCTCACCGCGGCCCAGACCGCCGAGAAGATCGCCTCCGGCGAGCTCACGGCCGTCCAGGTCACCGAGGCCCACCTCGCGCGCATCGAGGCCGTCGACGAGAAGGTGCACGCCTTCCTGCACGTCGACCGCGAGGGTGCCCTCGCCCAGGCCCGCGCCGTCGACGAGAAGCGCGAGCGCGGCGAGAAGCTCGGCCCGCTGGCCGGCGTCCCGCTCGCGCTCAAGGACATCTTCACCACCGAGGGCGTGCCCACGACCGTCGGTTCGAAGATCCTCGAGGGCTGGATCCCGCCGTACGACGCGACGCTCACCACGCGGCTGAAGGCCGCCGACGTGGTCATCCTCGGCAAGACCAACATGGACGAGTTCGCCATGGGGTCCTCCACTGAGAACAGCGCCTACGGGCCGACCGGAAACCCCTGGGACCTCACCAAGATCCCCGGCGGCTCCGGCGGCGGCTCCTCCGCCGCCCTCGCCTCCTTCCAGGCGCCGCTCGCCATCGGCACCGACACCGGCGGCTCCATCCGCCAGCCGGCCGCCGTCACCGGCACCGTCGGCGTGAAGCCGACCTACGGCGCGGTCTCCCGCTTCGGCATGGTGGCGTTCTCGTCCTCCCTCGACCAGGGCGGCCCCTGCGCCCGTACGGTCCTGGACGCGGCCCTCCTGCACGAGGTGATCGCCGGCCACGACCCGCTCGACTCCACCTCCATCGACGCCCCGGTCCCGCCGGTCGTCGAGGCCGCCCGCAACGGCAGCGTGGCGGGCATGCGCGTCGGCGTGGTCAAGCAGTTCCGCGGCGAGGGCTACCAGGCCGGCGTCATCCAGCGCTTCGACGAGTCCGTGGAGCTGCTGAAGGAGCTGGGCGCGGAGATCGTCGAGCTGGACTGCCCGTCCTTCGACCTCGCCCTGTCGGCGTACTACCTCATCGCGCCGTCCGAGTGCTCCTCCAACCTCGCCCGCTTCGACGGCCTGCGCTACGGCCTGCGCACCGGCGACGACGGCGGCCACTCGGCCGAGGAGGTCACCTCCCTCACCCGTGAGGCGGGCTTCGGCCCCGAGGTCAAGCGCCGCATCATGCTCGGTACGTACGCCCTGTCGAGCGGGTACTACGACGCCTACTACGGCAGCGCGCAGAAGGTCCGCACGCTCATCACGCGCGACTTCGAGAAGGCCTTCGAGCAGGTCGACGTGATCGTCTCCCCGACGACCCCGACCACCGCCTTCGCGATCGGCGAGCGCGCCGACGACCCGATGGCGATGTACCTGGCCGACCTGTGCACCATCCCGACCAACCTGGCGGGCAACGCGGCCATGTCGCTGCCCTGCGGTCTCGCCCCGGAGGACAACCTCCCGGTCGGACTGCAGATCATCGCTCCGGCGCTGAAGGACGACCGTCTCTACAAGGTCGGTGCCGCTGTGGAGGCCGCCTTCGTGGAAAAGTGGGGGCACCCGCTCCTGGAGGAGGCTCCGTCGCTGTGAGCAAGGCACTGTCGAAGGCCAAGGGCTTCAAGAAGTCCAAGTCCGGCCTCTACCTGTCCATGGCCACCACCGCGTTCGGCGCGGTCAGCGTCGCCAAGCAGGCCAAGCTGGCCCGCGCCGAGAGCGACACGCTCCGCCTGATCGACGCCGCCGTGTCCGCCGCCGCCATCGTCACCGGCCTCGCCATCCTCTACCGCGAGCTGAAGCGGTTGGGCGACGACGACGTCCTGCTGGGCTGAGAGGGAAGTTTCACCGTGACCACCACGACCGACCTGGTGTCGTACGAGGACGCGCTGGCGTCGTACGACCCCGTCATGGGCCTTGAGGTCCATGTCGAACTCGGCACCAAGACCAAGATGTTCTGCGGGTGTTCGACCGAGCTGGGCGCCGAGCCCAACTCGCAGACCTGCCCGACCTGCCTCGGCCTGCCCGGCGCGCTGCCGGTCGTCAACGCGACCGGCATCGAGTCCGCGATCAAGATCGGTCTCGCGCTGAACTGCGAGATCGCCGAGTGGTGCCGCTTCGCCCGGAAGAACTACTTCTATCCGGACATGCCGAAGAACTTCCAGACCTCCCAGTACGACGAGCCGATCGCCTTCAACGGCTACCTCGACGTGCAGCTGGAGGACGGCGAGACCTTCCGCGTGGAGATCGAGCGCGCCCACATGGAGGAGGACACCGGCAAGTCGACGCACGTCGGCGGTGCCACCGGCCGGATCCACGGCGCGTCCCACTCCCTGCTGGACTACAACCGCGCCGGCATCCCGCTGATCGAGATCGTCACCAAGCCGATCGTCGGCGCCGGCGAGCGTGCCCCCGAGGTCGCCCGGGCGTACGTGCGTGAGCTGCGCGAGCTCATCCGGGCGCTCGGCGTGTCGGAAGCCCGCATGGAGATGGGCCAGATGCGCTGCGACGTGAACCTGTCGCTGCGCCCGAACGGCACCGAGAAGTTCGGCACCCGTTCCGAGACGAAGAACGTCAACTCGCTGCGGTCCGTGGAGCGCGCGGCCCGCTTCGAGATCCAGCGGCACGCGGCCGTGCTGTCGTCCGGCGGCACGATCGTGCAGGAGACCCGGCACTTCCACGAGGACACGGGGTCGACGACCTCGGGCCGCGTGAAGGAAGAGGCCGAGGACTACCGGTACTTCCCGGAGCCGGACCTCGTCCCGGTGGCCCCGTCCCGCGACTGGGTCGAGGAGATCCGGGCCGCGCTGCCCGAACTGCCGCTGGCCCGCCGTACCCGGCTACTCGCCGAGTGGGGCATCTCCGCCACCGACATGCAGGCGATCATCAACGCCGGCGCGCTGGACCCGATCGTCGCCACGATCGACGCCGGCGCCGACGCGGCCTCCGCCCGCAAGTGGTGGATGGGCGAACTGGCGCGCAGCGCCAACGAGTCCGGCAAGTCCCTGGACGAGCTGGCGATCACGCCGGCGCAGGTCGCCCGGGTCACCGAGCTGGTCTCGAAGGGTGACCTGAACGACAAGCTGGCCCGCCAGGTCATCGAGGGCGTCCTCGCGGGTGAGGGCACTCCGGACGAGGTCGTCGACAAGCGCGGTCTGAAGGTCGTCTCCGACGAGGGCGCGCTCACCGCCGCCGTCGACGAGGCCATCGCCGGCAACCCGGCCATCGCGGACAAGATCCGCGGCGGCAAGGTGGCCGCGGCCGGCGCCCTGGTCGGCGCGGTCATGAAGGCCACCCGGGGCCAGGCCGACGCGGCCCGCGTCAAGGAGCTCATCCTGGAGAAGCTGGGCGTCAGCGAGGGCTGAGTCCTCACGGTGTACGGCCCCGGAGGCAGGACCTCCGGGGCCGTTCGCCTGCCTACGGCGTTGAACGGGCTCCTCGCGTGCTGCGTACGGGAAAGGTATGCGCAAGAGTTCGATAGCAGTCGAAGCCGCTCCCCGCACCTGGACCACTCAGCGACAGGTACTACGCTCGCCCGCCATGAGTGGACGTACTGATTCCGGCACGCGATCTGAGATAGCCGAGGTGAACGACGTAGAGGACCCTGCCGAGGAGCCCGCGGAGGACCAGGCCGCGGAACCCGCGGAGGACTCCGCCGAAGACCTCGCAGAGGGCCAGGCCGAGGACCCCGCCGAGGACGCGCGACGGGCTCGCTGGACGGCCGGCGGCACCGGAGCCGTGCTGACGCTGGCCGGTGTCACCGCATCGCTGATGCGCCTGAGCGGTGTACCGGCCCTGGTGCCGGCCGCGTACGGCGTCGGTGCCGGCGTGTGCGCGCTCGCCGGGGTGCTGGGCGCCAAGGGCCGTACCCGGCGGGCGCTGTGGCTGCTGGTCGTGGGCACGATGATCATGGCGCTCGGAGACCAGTTCGACTGAAGTGCCCCGAGGGGTGACAGAGTTCGTGTGACTGTCCTGTGATGTGCCTCCCAGTCGCGTGAATCGGCCCGTGAACGTGGCGGACCATCACTTTCGCCGTGCAAGAGTTGTCCTCCCCTTGCTCACATGTTCTTTGCGGGCTGTTCCGTTTCTGGACGATCGTTCCCGGCCAAAGACCCACATTCAGTACCTGGGAGCACGTCCGTGGCAGCCCTTGCCCGTTGGTGTGTCCGGCACCGCCTGGTAGCCGTCCTGTTGTGGCTCCTCGCTCTCGGAGGGGCGACCGCGGCCGCGGCCGTCACCGGCTCGTCCTACTCGAACGACTACGAGGTACCCGGCACCGAATCCGGCCGCGCCGCCCAGCTGTTGCGGCAGGGATTCCCGGGCGTGGCCGGCGACGGCGACACCGTCGTCTGGCACACCACCTCCGGCACGGTCCGCGCCGCCGACGTCGAACAGACCATGACCCACGCCCTCGACAAGATCGCCCACCTGCCGGGCGTGGCCTCGGTGACGAGCCCCTACGACGGACAGGGCACCGGCAGGATCAGCCGGGACGGACACACCGCGTACGCCACCGTCACCTTCGACCGGCAGGCCGAGGACGTCAGCGGGTCCGAGGCCCAGGCCGTCGTACGCGCCGCCAAGCCCGCCGAGGCCGACGGGCTCCAGGTCGAACTGGGCGGCAGCGCCATCGCACTGACGAAGTCCTCCGGCGGCCACCTGGCCGAGGCGGCCGGCGTGGTCGTGGCCGCGGTCGTGCTGTTCCTCGCCTTCGGCTCGCTCGCCGCCTCACTGCTGCCCATCGCCACCGCGCTGGTGAGCGTCGGCACCGCGTACGCCGCGACCGTGCTGCTCGGCCACGCCATGACCGTCGCCGACTTCGCCCCCATGCTGGGCATGCTGATCGGGCTCGGCGTCGGCATCGACTACGCGCTGTTCATCGTGACCCGGCACCGGCGTGGACTGAAGCGCGGTCTGGAGGTCACCGAGGCCGCGGTGGGCGCCGTCGCCACCACCGGACGTGCGGTCGTCTTCGCGGGTGCCACAGTGTGCATCGCCCTGCTCGGGATGTTCATACTGCGGCTGGGCTTCCTCGACGGTGTCGCCGTCGCCGCCTCGCTGACCGTGGTGCTCACCGTCGCGGCGGCCGTGACCCTGCTGCCCGCGCTGCTGTCCTTCATCGGCCCGCGCGCCCTGAGCCGACGCGAGCGGCGCCGGCTGGCCGAGCACGGGCCGCAGCCGGAGCTGCCCACGGGTCTCGCCGCCCGCTGGTCCGCCTTCGTCGAACGCCACCCCAAGCTGCTCGGCACTGCGGCCGTGGCCGTCATCGCCCTGCTCGCACTGCCCACACTCGCCCTCCGCCTCGGCACCTCCGACCAGGGCAACGACCCGAAGTCGTCCACCACGCGCCAGGCGTACGACCTCCTCGCCGAGGGCTTCGGACCCGGCGTCAACGGGCCGCTCACCCTGGTGACCCGCGTGGACGGCGGCGCCGGCAGGCTCGCCCTCGACAACCTCGACGCCACCCTGCGCGCCACCGAGGGCGTCGCGTCCGTGACGCCCGTGCGGTACGACAGCGGCGGCGACACCGCCTACCTCACCGTCGTCCCCGACTCCGCGCCCCAGTCGCAGCGGACCAGCGAGCTCGTCGACCGGCTGCGCACCGAGGTCCTCCCGCGCGCGGAGACCGGCACCTCGCTCGACGTGCGCGTCGGCGGGGTCACCGCGAGCTACGACGACTTCGCCACCGTGATCGTCGGCAAGCTGCCCCTGTTCGTCGGAGTCGTCATCGGGCTCGGCTGCGTGCTGCTCCTGGTCGCCTTCCGCTCGCTCGGCGTCCCGCTGAAGGCCGCCGTGATGAACATCGCCGCCGTCGCCGCCGCCTTCGGCATCGTCGTCGCCGTCTTCCAGTGGGGCTGGGGCAGCGAGCTGCTCGGCCTCGGCAGGGCGGGTCCGATCGAGCCCTTCCTCCCCGTGATCATGGTGTCGGTACTCTTCGGCCTCTCCATGGACTACCAGGTCTTCCTGGTCAGCCGGATGTACGAGGAGTGGCTCGAGACCGGTGACAACCGGCGGGCCGTCCGCGTCGGCCTCGCCGAGACCAGCCGGGTGATCAACTCCGCCGCGGTCATCATGATCTCGGTCTTCCTCGCCTTCGTGCTCAGCGGCGACCGCGTGATCGCCATGTTCGGCATCGCGCTGGCCTCCGCCGTCGCCCTGGACGCCTTCGTGCTGCGCACCCTCCTCGTCCCCGCCCTGATGCACCTGCTCGGCAGCGCCAACTGGTGGCTGCCGCACTGGCTGGAGAGCCGTCTCCCGCGCATCAGCATCGAGCCGCCCGAGTGCCGCGTCCCGCATGAGAGGCTCACGGAGGTCGTGATGGGACTTCAGAAGGAGCGGCAGCGCGATGTACGCGATATCGCTGGGTGACGACGGTGCCGAGCTTCGCCCCCTGGAGATCTGGCACGCCGAGGAGCTCATCGCCAACATCGACCGGGGACGGGAGTTCATCGGCCGCCACGTCGGTCTGCCGGACGTGGTGACCGACCTGGAGTCGGCCCGCACCTGGCTGCGCGCCTACGCCGACAAGCGCGCCGCGGACGCCGGCAGTCTGCACGGGGTGTGGCTGGACGGCAAGCTCGTCGGCGGGCTGCTGTTCCGCGTCTGGGACACGCCCAGCGGGGTCTGCGAGGCCGGCTGCTGGGTGGAGCCCTCCGCCGCCGGGCGCGGGCTGGTCACGCGCGGTATGCGGGTGCTGCTGGAGTGGGCGTTTGACGAGCGCGGCATGCACCGTGTGGAGTGGCATGTGTCGTCGGCCAACGAACCCAGCATCAACGTGGCGCGACGGCTGGGCATGACCCGCGAGGGCGTGCTCAGGGAGAACGATCTCTACCGGGGCGTGCGCACCAGCACCGAGATCTGGTCGGTGCTCGCCCCCGAGTGGCGTAAGGCACGCGCGCGTGCCGCCCACAACGATCATTAAGAGACCTCTCAGACAGCGTCCGTACGGTGCGAGGCATGGGAACGAAGACAGTGGACGAAGCCGAGACCGGCGCCGAGGCCAAGAAGGGCGAGGCGACGGCAGACGTCACCAAGACCGACGAGGAGCGGGCCGAGGAGCGCGCCGCCGGCGAGGTGCCGACCGAGAACAAGGAGACGGACGGCGAGGAGCCGGCCGGCGTGACCGAGGAGGTGGGCCCCTCCGGTGTCGGACAGGGCGCCGGTGCCGTGGTCTCCGCCGCCCTGGGCGTGGTCTCGCTCACCGGCGGCTGGATCGGCACCGTGGCCGCCGCACGCGAGACCCTCGTCGGCCAGTTGCAGACCTCTTCGGGCGCGACCGTCGCCAAGCAGGTCAAGGAGGTCTACGGCGACGCCTGGCACACCACCGCGCTGTGGGCCGGCGTGTTCGCCCTGGCCGCGCTGATCACCGGCGTCGTGGTCCTGGCCCGGCCCGCCTTCGGCGCCCCCGGGAAGCCGCAGGCCGCGTGGATCAAGTCGGTCGCCTGGGCGGGCGTCTCCCTCGGAGTCATCGGCCTGCTCCTGGCCGTCCTGAAGTACTCCGACGCTTTGCTCGACCTGCCCTCCACGAGCTGAACCACCGCAGACCCGAGAGACCTCAGGAGCCTTAGGGGCCTCAGGCCGTCCGTGAACACCTTACGGACGGCCTGAGGCCCCTTACGTGTGTCCCGGGCCCCGTCGGCCCGCCGAAGATGCGGAACCTTCCCGATGTGGCGTACCCCCCTGGGAGACGAAAGTGGAGGCATCACCGGAACCGACCCCGGAAACACCTCTCACCAGGGAATTCACCATGTTCGAGCTCGAACTGCACCACGCCCGTTCCACCGAGCTGCTCCGCCGGGCCGAGACCGAGCGCCTGGCCCGCGAGGCCGTTCGCGGCCGGCGCGCGGCCCGCCGCGAGGAGGCGGCCCGTCGCACCGCCGAGACCGAGGCCCATACCCGCCGCGCACGCCGGGACCGGCTCGCCCGCGCCGCATGAGGGCGGGGGCGGAGGAGGGCGGCCGAACGGGGGTCGGCCGCCCACTCCCGTATGGTCGTACGACGAATGTGCCGGTGCTGTGGAAAACCCGTGCCACGCCATCCGGCCCGCATGCGATGCTCTGGCCCGTGGAGACCAGATCCGTCAGTCCCGTCTTCGTCGGCCGCACCGACGAACTGGGCGTCCTGAACGACGCGCTCACCCGTGCCGCCGCGGGGGAGCCGCAGGCGTTGGTGGTCGGCGGCGAGGCCGGCGTCGGCAAGACACGGCTCGTCGAGGAGTTCGCCACCGCCGCCTGCCGGCACGGCGCCGTCGTCGCGCTGGGCGGCTGCGTGGAGATCGGCGCCGACGGGCTGCCCTTCGCCCCCTTCTCCACCGCCCTGCGCACCCTGCGCCAGGCCCTCCCCGACGAACTGGCAGCGGCGGCCGCCGGACAGGAGGAGGAACTCGCCCGGCTGCTGCCCGAACTCGGCGAGGCCACCTCCAGCCGGCACGACGAGCAGGGCATGGCCCGCCTCTTCGAACTCACCGCCCGCCTCCTCGAACGCGTCGCCGCCGAACGCACCGTCGTCCTCGCCCTCGAAGACCTGCACTGGGCCGACGCCTCCACCCGACACCTCCTCGCCTACCTCTTCCGCACCCTGCGCACCGGCCGTCTCGTCGTCCTCGCCACCTACCGCTCCGACGACATCCACCGCCGCCACCCGATGCGCCCCCTGCTCGCCGAACTCGACCGGCTGCGCACCGTCCGCCGCCTCGAACTCGCCCGCTTCACCCGCGAAGAGGTCGGCCGCCAGATCGCCGGCATCCTCGCCACCCAACCCGACCCCGCCCAGGTCGACGAGATCTTCGAACGCTCCGACGGCAACGCCTTCTTCGTCGAGGAACTCGCCGTCGCCTCCTGCGAAGGCTGCTGCACGGGCCTCACCGACACCCTGCGCGACCTGCTCCTGGTCCGCGTCGAGGCACTGCCCGAACCCGCCCAGCGGGTCGCCCGGATCGTCGCCGAAGGCGGCTCCACCGTCGAACACCGGCTCCTCGCCGCCGTCGCCCGGCTACCCGAGGACGACCTCATCGAGGCACTGCGCGCCGCCGTGAACGCCAACCTGCTCAGCGCCACACCCTCCGGCGACGGCTACCGCTTCCGCCACTCCCTGGTCCGCGAGGCCGTCGCCGACGACCTGCTGCCCGGCGAGCGCTCCCGCCTCAACCGCCGCTACGCCGAGGCCCTGGAGGCCGACCCGGCGCTCGTCCCCGCCGACGCACGCGTGATGCGCCTGGCCAGCTACTGGTACCACGCCCACGACGCCGCCAAGGCCCTGCCCGCCGTCCTGGACGCCTCGGTCGTCGCCCGCCGCCGGCACGCCTACAGCGAGCAACTGCGTCTGCTGGAGAGGGCGATGGAGCTGTGGGACACCGTCCCCGAGGACGTACGGACCGCCCTGCGTCCCGTCGACTACACCGAGGTCTACCCTCCCTGCGGCTGCGACCCCGCCACCACACCCCTGCGCTACCTCGACCTCATGGCGGAGGCGGCCGTCGCGGGCCGCTTCTGCGGGGAACGGGAACGCGCCATGAAGATCGCCAAACGGGCGCTGCGGCTGCTGGAGGACGAGGACGACCCGCTGCGCGCCGCCTGGTTCTGGGTGCAGCGCTCCCGGTTGGTCCAGGCCCAGGCCCGCGGCGACGGCTGGAAGGAACTGGCCACCGCGCAGGAACTGGTCCGCGGGCTGCCGCCGTCGGAGGTGCACGCCGAGGTCCTCGCCTACGTCGCCAACTGGTCCATGCTGCACGAGCCCGGGCCCGACGCCCTCGCCGCCGCCGAACGGGCCGTGCAGTACGCGCGGATGGTGGGCGCCCGGGAGACCGAGCTGCACGCCCGGCTCACCCTCGGCGGCCTCATGGTCGACGCGGGCGACGCCGAAGCCGGGCTCGCACAGATGCACGAGGTCAAGGAGCAGGCACTCGAGGAAGGCGTCACGCGCGTCGCGGGCCGCGCCTATGTGAACCTGCCCAGCGAACTCCAGTCGGTCGGCCGCTCCCGGGAGGCCGTCCCGATCCTGCGGGAGGGGATCGCCTTCACCCGCAGGTTCGGCCTGCTGGACTCCCAGGCGTGGGTGTGGGGCAACCTCTCCGCGGCGCAGTACGGGCTCGGCCACTGGGACGAGGCCACCGACGCCGCCGCCAACGCGCTCGCCGTGGGACACAGCGCCAAACCCCAGGGCGTGGGCGCCCTCCGCCTCGCAGACCTCGCGCTCGGCCGGGGCGACGTCGCCGAGGCCGGCCGCCACCTGGCCACCGCCCGTGCCCACTACGGTCCCCACGACCCCATGCCCCAGCACTGGCTGCCGCTGGCCCGCATCGCCATCGGCATCGCCGCGGCGGAGGGCAGGCTGCTCGACGCCCGAGCCGAACTGCTGCGCGTCGTGGAACCCGGCTTCCCGCCCGGCACACACCGCTACGCCTGGCCCCTGCTGCTGGCCGCCGCCACCGCCGAGGCCGACGCCCGCGCCCTGGCCGCCACGGCGGAGGGCCGGGCCGAGTTCCTCGACCGTCTCTCCGAGGCCGTCAGGAAACTCACCACCGGCGTGCCCCTCTGGCACGCGTACGAGAGATGGACCCGCGCCGAGCTGCTGCGCGCCACCGGCGAGGACACCGCGGACATCTGGTCGGAGGCGGTCACCGCCTTCGAGTGCCTGGAGCGCCCCTACGACCTCGCCCGCGTCCGGCACCGGCTCGCCCAGGCCCTGCTGTCCGGCGGCGGCGACGACCAGCGCGACCGCGCCGCGGAGCTGCTCCGCCTCGCCGGGGCCGTCGCCGACCACCTGGGCGCCCGCCCGCTCGCCGACGCCGTCACCCTGCTCGCCCAGCGCGCCCGCCTCACCCCGGCCCGTGCCCCGCGGCCGGAACTCGCCGCCGACCCCGCCGAGGCGCTCGGCCTCACCAGCCGGGAGCGGGATGTCCTGCGCCTGGTGTCCGCCGGCCGCACCAACCGCCAGATAGCCGAGGAGCTGTTCATCTCCCCGAAGACGGCGAGCGTCCACGTGTCGAACATCCTGGGCAAGCTCGGCGTCTCCGGACGGGGGGAGGCGGCTGCGGTGGCGCATCGGCAGGGGCTGTTTCCGGCTGAAACTCCCGCGTCCCGATCAGCGGGGTGAGGCTTACGCTGTACGGGACGTCGGCCGAGGGAGGCAGCGCGTGTTCAACGTGCTCGAGGAATTGTTCGCGCCCGGCCGCAAACACACCCGCGACGAGGAGAATCGGCTGGAGCTGACCCGGGAGGACGTCGGCGACGGCGACCCCGGACGCGGGCCGATAGATCTCGTCTCCGGAAAGGTCGTCGTACGGCTGCCGCAGCAGCCCGAGGAGGAGTCCGCCGGGGACTGACCATGCCGGGGAGCGAGCGCCTGGGCCTCACTTCACACGCAACTCGAGGATCCGGTCGTCCCCGCTCCTGGGCTTGCCGCGGCCGTCCGTATTGCTGGTGACCAGCCACAGCTTGTCGCCGCCCGCCGCCGCCACGGTGCGCAGGCGGCCGTACTTGCCGGTGAGGAAGGCCTGCGGGTCCGCCGAGGCCTTCGTGCCGTTCAGCGGGATGCGCCACAGGCGCTGCCCCTTCAGGCCGGCCATCCAGATGACGCCGTGCACGTAGGCGATGCCGCTGGGGGAGGCGTCGTCGGTGTGCCACTGGGCGATGGGGTTCTGGTACCGGGAGTCGTCCGACCTGCCCTCGGCGTCCGGCCAGCCGTAGTTGCCGCCGGGCTTGATCGCGTTCAGCTCGTCCCAGGTGTCCTGGCCGAACTCCGAGGCGAACAGGCGCTCTTTGCCGTCCCAGGCGAGACCCTGCACATTACGGTGCCCGTAGCTGTACACCGGCGAGCCGGGGAAGGGATCGCCCGGCGCCGGTTCGCCCTCCGGGGTCATCCGGAGGATCTTGCCGCCCAGCGACTTCTTGTCCTGGGCCAGGCCCCGCCGTCCGCTCTCGCCCGTGCCCGCGTAGAGCATGCCGTCCGGGCCGAAGGCGATCCGGCCGCCGTTGTGGATGTAGCCCTTGGGGATGCCCTTGAAGATGGTGTCGGGGGCGCCGAGCTGTTCGCCGGCGGGCTTGCGCTCGTCGTAGAGCATGCGGACGATGCGATTGTCCGAGGCCGAGGTGAAATAGGCGTAGATCATGTGGTCCGAGGCGTAGTCGGGGGAGAGGGCGATGCCCAGGAGGCCGCCCTCGCCGGCCGGGGAGACCCCGGAGACCTTGCCCAGCTCCGTCTTCCTGCCCGTCTTCTCGTCGACCCGGACGACCGTCCCGTCGTCCCGGGAGGAGACGAGCAGACCGCCGTCCGGCAGGGGAGCGAGGCCCCACGGGGTCTTCAAGCCCTCGGCGACCGTGCGCACCACCTTCACCGTGCCCTTGGCGGGCGGTGTCCGCTCGGCCGTCCGCCCCGAGGGGGAGGCACCGGACGACGCTCCCCCCGCCGTCGTACTCCCGCCCCCGCCGGGCGACGACCCCGCGTCCGAGGAGCAGCCGGCCGCCAGCAGGAGCGCGGCAGCGGCCAACACGGCCGTCACAGCTCGACGTTGCACGATCATGGTCCCTTCACAGCGGCGGTTCCAGCGGAACCTCCACTGTCTCTCACACACCGCTCGCGAGGGCCGGGTTCCCACTCCGTGCCCCCGAATCCGGGCGCGGGACCCGCTCAGTCCCACGACCCCTGTGCCGCGGGCAGCCCCGCCACCTCCGCCAGGTCCTCCGGGGTCAGACGGAGCCCGGCCGCCGGGGCGTTCTCGGCCACCCAGCGCTCCTGCTTGGCGCCGGGGACCGGGACGACGTGGCGGCCCTGGGCCAGGACCCACGCCAGGGCCACCTGGGCGGGGGTCACCTCCTCGCCGTGCCGGCGCGCGATACGGCGCAGGCCGACGACGATCGGCTGGTTGGCGGCCATCATCTCGGCCGTGAACCGGGGGTGGCGGGCGCGGACGTCGTCCCGCTCGAAACCCTCGCCCGGGGTCAGCGTCCCGGTCAGGAAGCCGTTGCCCAGCGGCATCGCGGCCAGGAAACCGACACCCCGGGCCTCGCACCAGGGCAGCAGCCCGTCCAGCGCCTCCGGTGACCACACCGACAGCTCGGCCTGCACCGCGCTCACCGGGAAGACCTGCTGCACCCGCTCGAGCTGACGGAGTGTGGCGTCGTGCAGACGGCGGTCCGAACGGCGGCCCGCCCGCGCACCCACCGCGCACAGGCCCAACGCCCGTACCTTTCCGGCCCGGACGAGCTCCGCCATCGCGCCCCACGTCTCCTCGACCGGCACCTCGGGGTCGGCGCGGTGGAGCTGGTAGAGGTCGATCACATCGGTCTGGAGGCGTCGCAGCGACGCGTCGCACGCCCGCTTCACATACCCCGGGCGCCCGTTGGCCACGATGTGCTGCTCGCCGACCAGCAGGCCGACCTTGGTCGACACGAAGGCGTCCGCACGCCGCTCCTTGAGTACCCGGCCCAGCAGCAGCTCGTTGGTGAAGGGCCCGTACATGTCGGCCGTGTCCAGGAGCGTCGAGCCCAGGTCCAGCGCCCGGTGCACCGCCCTGACCGACTCCTCGCCCCGCTGCCGCGACCCGCTGTACGCCCAGCTCATCGGCATGCACCCGAGTCCGACGGACCCCACCGCGAGCGCCCCCGCGCCGATCGTCCTGCGCTCCACCTGCCGTGAACCTCCCTCTGACCGGTCCCCAACCTAACCTCTGCGCCCGGAGGTCCCTGACATAGCCTCCAGAGCATGACTGCTGACGTGTGGCTGCCCATCGCGGCCGAGGACATCGAGGGGTTCCCCGAGGGACTCCGCTACCGGTTCTGGAACGGGGAGGAGGAGTTCCCCGCGGACCCGGCCGACTGCGCCTTCTACGTCGTGCCCTATATGAAGCCCAGCGCCCTGTGCGTACGCCCGCTGCCGTACATGCGCTCGCTTCAGGTCGTGCAGACACTCTCCGCCGGTGTCGACAACGTGCAACGGGGCCTGAACCAGGTGCACCCCGGCGTGCGGCTGTGCAACGCGCGCGGGGTGCACGAGGCCAGCACCGCCGAGCTCACGCTCGCGCTGATCCTCGCCTCGCTGCGCGGCATCCCCGACTTCGTACGGGCCCAGGACAAGGGGGAATGGCTCGCAGGTTTCCGTCCGGCCCTCGCCGACCGGACCGTCCTCATCGTCGGCTACGGCGCCATCGGCGCCGCCATCGAGGACCGGCTCGCGCCGTTTGAACTCGCGCGGGTGGCGCGCGTCGCGCGCTCAAGGCGCACCACGGCGCGCGGTCCGGTGCACCCGCTCACCGAACTGTCCTCCCTGCTCCCGGAGGCCGATGTCGTCGTCCTGTCCACCCCCTTGACAGCGGAGACCCGGGGCCTGGTCGACGCCGATTTCCTGGCCCGGATGAAGGACGGAGCGCTCCTGGTCAATGTGTCCCGGGGGCCCGTCGTCGACACCAAGGCGCTGCTCGCGGAGCTGGACAGCGGGCGCATCACCGCCGCCCTGGACGTCACCGACCCGGAGCCGCTGCCCCCGGCGCATCCCCTGTGGCGGGCACCGGGCGTGCTGATCAGCCCGCATGTGGGCGGCCCCACCTCGGCGTTCCTGCCGCGCGCCAAGCGGCTGCTGGCAGACCAGTTGCGCCGTTTCGTGAACCGGGAGCCCCTGCGCAACGTGATCCTTACAACAGGCTCCTCGGCAGGGGCGTAATCCGCTTCGCGTACCCTCCGCGACCTTGTGGACGCAGTGCGTACGCGTCTTGCTGTTGATCGTCACGGAGCGTAGAGAAGCTATGTCCCTGAGTGACGAGACTGGTGTATCGTCCCGACAGGGGCTGCGCCGCGGACCGTTCGGCGCCGGGGATGGACATTTCAGAATTTGTGAGGGGGGCGACGGGCGATGCACGGCCTATGGACGAACGATCCGACGCGGCGGAGCCGCCGACGGCGACCCTGGCGCAAGGCCACGCGCAAGCGCGGCCACCACACCAGCCACCACCGCACCAGCCACCACCCACGGACCGGGAGGGCCCGGTGAGCCCCCCGCCCGTGACGACCCTCGACACGGCGCTGCGTCCGCAGCGCCCGTCGGGGACGCTGCTGCCCCGTCCGCCGGTCCCCGGCGACGGCTCACGCCTGGTCCACCAGCTGGCCCTGGCCCTGATCTGCGCGGGATACGCCGTCGGTGCCGCGTTCGGCTGGGGCTCGAACGAAGTCGCGCTGTTCATGGGTGACTTCGGGCTGACCGCCGCGGCCGGCACCGCCGCGGTCTCCTGCTTCCTCTACGCCCGCGGTCCCAGGGTCCGCTTTCGACCCGCCTGGCTGCTGTTCGCCCTCTCGTCGGCGATGGCGGCCCTGGGCAACGCGGTCTGGGGGTGGTACGAGGTCGTGCTGGACCAGCCCGTGCCCAGTCCCAGCTACGCCGACCTGTTCTTCCTGTGCTTCGCGCCGCCCGCCATCGTGGGGCTGCTGGTCCTCGCCAAGCGCCCGGTGAACAAGGCGGGCTGGATCTGTCTGGCGCTGGACGCCTGGCTGATCGGGGGCTCGCTGCTCACCCTGTCGTGGAGCCTCGCGCTCGCCCAGGCCGCCCGGTTCGAGGGGCCGAGCGTGGCACACGCCGCCCTGTCGCTGGCGTACCCGCTGCTCGACATCGCGCTCGTCAGCATGGTGCTCGCACTGCACTTCCGGCGCGCACCGGGCAACCGCACGGCGGTGAACACCGCCATCGGAGCGCTCGCCCTGACCGTGATGTGCGACGCCCTGTTCACCTCTCCGCTGCTGCACAGCAGCTACCACTCGGGCCAACTGCTCGACGCGGGCTGGTTCGCCGGCTCCCTGCTCCTGGCGTACGCCCCCTGGGCCGCTCCCCGGCACCAGGGTCAGCAGAACGCCGACCGGGACCGGGGCGCCGCCGACGGCCACACGCGCGTGGTCCACGAGCACGTGCCCGGCCAGCGCGGCGGTGGCCACCACAAGGCGGCGGCCACCGCCCCCGAGCCCACGCCGGGGGGTGATCACAGCCGGTACCCGGCGGGCCCGCCCCTCACCGGCTCCCTGGCCGCGCTCACCCCGTACCTGGCCGCGGCCGTGTGCACGCTGGGCATCCTGTACAACGTCCTCGACGGCCGCAGCCCCGACCACGTGGTGCTCGTCACCGCCGGCTGCGTGGTGCTCGCGCTCGTCGTGCGCCAGGGCATCATGCTGCTCGACAACATCACCCTCACCCAGGAACTGGCCCATCAGGAGAACCACTTCCGCTCCCTGGTGCAGGGTTCCAGCGACGTCATCATGATCGCCGCACCCAACGGCATCCTCCGGTACGTCTCCCCGGCCGCCGCCGGGGTCTACGGGCGGCCCGCCGAGGCACTGGTGGGCACGGAACTGGCCGGTCTCATCCACCCGGAGGACCTGGGCTGCGTGGTGCACGAGGTGCGCCGCTTCCTCGCCGCCAGCCCGCTCGAGGAACCCACCACCCGCATCGAGTGCCGCTTCCGGTCCGGCGAGGGCGGCTGGCTCAACGTCGAGTCCACCGTCAACCGCCATCACGGCGGCCTCATCTTCAACAGCCGGGACGTGACCGAGAGAGTGCGGCTACAGGCGCAGCTTCAGCACAACGCCGAACACGACCCGCTCACCGACCTGCCCAACCGCTCCCTGTTCACCAAGCGCGTGCAGCAGGCCCTGTCCGGCCGCCGCGCCTCCGACCGGGGCGCCCATCTGCGCGGCACGGCCGTCCTCTTCATCGACCTGGACGGATTCAAGGCCGTCAACGACACGATCGGGCACCAGGCCGGGGACGAGCTGCTCGTCCAGGCCGCCCGCAGACTCCAGGACGCGGTCCGGCACGGGGACACCGCGTCCCGGCTGGGCGGCGACGAGTTCGCGGCCCTGATCGTCGGGGACGGCACCCGTGACCGTGCCGCCCGGGAGCGGAACATCCTGGAGCTCGCCGACCGCCTCAGGCTGACCCTCTCCCAGCCGTACCTCATCGACGGCAACGACGTCCGTGTCAACGCCTCCATCGGCGTCGCCTTCGCCGAACCCGGTCTGGGCGCGGGCGAGCTGCTGCGCAACGCCGACCTGGCGATGTACCGGGCCAAGTCGGCCGGGAAGGGCCGCGTCGAGTTGTACAAGCCCCAGATGCAGCAGGACGTGGTACGCAAGGCGGAGCTGGCCACGCGGCTGCGTGCCGCGCTGCACGACGGCGAGTTCGCGCTGCTGCACCAACCGGTGGTGTGCCTGGAGAACGGCCGGATCACATCGGTCTCCGCACAGGCGCGCTGGCGCTCCTCCCAAGGGGTGCTGTTCACCCCGGCGGAGTTCCTGCGGGTGGCCGAGGACAGCGACAAGGCCTCGGAACTCGGCCGCTGGATCCTCGAGGAGGCCGTGGAGCAGGCCGCCGAGCGGACCGCGACCGGGCTCACCGTGCCCGTGTCCGTCCGGATGAGCGCCCGGCGGCTGCTGGACCGCTCCATGCCGCTCGGCTCGGTGGAAGCCCTCCTCACCCGGCACGGGCTGCCCTCCGGCTCGCTGGTCCTCGAACTTTCCGACACCGATCCCCGGGTCAGCCTGGACGAGCTGGAGCGGCGCCTGACCGCCCTCAGCCGGCTCGGCGTCCGCATCGCGCTGGACGGCTTCGGCAGCGGCTACGCGGCGATCACGGCGCTGCGCAGACTCCCCGTCGACGTGCTGAAACTCGACCGCGGCCTGGTCGAGGGCGTCGTGGAGTCGGCACGGCTGCACAAGATCACAAGTGGGCTGCTCCGCATCGCCACCGACCTCGGGCTCCAGTCCGTGGCCGAGGGCGTGGACCTGCCCGAGCAGGTCGCGGCGCTGCGCGCGATGGGCTGCACGCACGGGATGGGCATGGCCTTCTCCGGGCCGTTGGACGAGTACCGGCTGCGCAGAGCGCTCGGATCCGGCCATTATCCGGTTCCGCACGCACCGACCGAGCCGGCACCGGCCTTCGCGGGTGGTGCGGCGGGGGTGTACACCAGTGGTGTCACCGGCGGTGTCTCCGCGGTCTTCGGAGGCGGCAGTGCCCTACGCTCACATAATGAGACTCCCGTCCCACCCACTTGACACGTGGTGCGCGTCGGGGGGAGGGTCAGTGCCATGCGCACCCGAATTCTCGTACTTGGACAGCGCGTCGGCTGAGCTGGGACCCACCGGAGGACGATCCGGAAACCCCAGCGACCCTCACCGGCGCGCTCCCCTCGCTTGCCTTACGGCACGAGGGGTTTTTTGTTGCACAGGCACCTGCCGTCCAGCAGTCGTACACCGCACAAACCTCGCAAAAACCCTCGCAAAAACCTCAGCATCGAGAAGAGAATGCCGATGACCGAGCAGGCCACCGGGGCCCACCATCCGCAGCCGCGGCCCCGTTCCGGAGGACAGTCCACCCCTGTCGAGCACGTCACGGGTGCGCAGTCCCTCATCCGCTCGCTCGAGGAGGTCGGGGCCGGCACGGTATTCGGTATCCCCGGCGGTGCGATCCTTCCGGCGTACGACCCGCTGATGGACTCCACCAGGGTCCGCCACGTCCTGGTCCGGCACGAGCAGGGCGCCGGCCACGCGGCCACCGGTTATGCGCAGGCCACCGGCAAGGTGGGCGTCTGCATGGCGACCTCCGGCCCGGGTGCGACGAACCTGGTCACCCCGATCGCCGACGCGCACATGGACTCGGTGCCGCTCGTGGCGATCACCGGCCAGGTGGCGTCCAAGGCGATCGGCACGGACGCCTTCCAGGAGGCGGACATCGTCGGCATCACCATGCCGATCACCAAGCACAACTTCCTCGTCACCAAGGCCGAGGACATCCCGCGGACGATCGCCGAGGCCTTCCACATCGCCTCCACCGGCCGTCCCGGCCCGGTCCTGGTCGACATCGCCAAGGACGCCCTCCAGGCGCGGACCACCTTCCAGTGGCCGCCCACCACGGATCTGCCCGGCTACCGTCCGGTGACCAAGCCGCACGCCAAGCAGATCCGCGAGGCCGCCAAGCTGATCACCTCCGCCAGGCGGCCCGTCCTCTACGTCGGCGGCGGGGTCCTCAAGGCCCACGCCACCGCCGAGCTCAAGGTCCTCGCCGAGCTCACCGGAGCGCCCGTCACCACCACCCTGATGGCGCTCGGCGCGTTCCCCGACAGCCACCCGCTGCACGTGGGAATGCCGGGCATGCACGGTTCGGTCACCGCCGTCACCGCGCTACAGAAGGCCGACCTGATCGTCGCCCTCGGAGCCCGCTTCGACGACCGCGTCACCGGCAAGCTGGACAGCTTCGCCCCGTACGCGAAGATCGTCCACGCCGACATCGACCCCGCGGAGATCGGCAAGAACCGCGCCGCCGACGTGCCGATCGTCGGGGACGCCCGCGAGGTCATCGCCGACCTGGTCCAGGCGGTGCAGAAGGAGCACGGCGAGGGCCACAAGGGCGACTGCACCGCCTGGTGGAAGGACCTCAACCGCTGGCGCGAGACCTACCCGCTCGGCTACGACCAGCCCGAGGACGGCTCCCTGTCCCCGCAGCAGGTCATCGAGCGCATCGGGCAGCTCGCGCCCGAGGGCACGATCTTCGCGGCGGGCGTCGGCCAGCACCAGATGTGGGCGGCGCACTTCATCCAGTACGACAAGCCCGCCACCTGGCTGAACTCCGGCGGCGCCGGAACCATGGGCTACGCGGTCCCGGCCGCGATGGGCGCCAAGGCGGGCGCGCCCGGCAAGGCGGTCTGGGCGATCGACGGCGACGGCTGCTTCCAGATGACCAATCAGGAGCTCACCACCTGCGCCCTGAACAACATCCCGATCAAGGTCGCCATCATCAACAACGGCGCCCTCGGGATGGTCCGCCAGTGGCAGACCCTCTTCTACAACCAGCGGTACTCCAACACGGTGCTGCACTCCGGCCCGGGCGACGAGCCCAAGGGTCCGAGCGCCGGCACCCGCGTCCCCGACTTCGTGAAGCTGTCGGAGGCCATGGGCTGCCACGCGATCCGCTGCGAGTCCCCCGAGGACCTCGACAAGGTCATCGAAGAGGCGAACTCCATCAACGACCGCCCGGTCGTCGTCGACTTCATCGTCCACGAGGACGCGATGGTGTGGCCGATGGTCGCCGCCGGCACCTCCAACGACGAGATCATGGCCGCCCGGGACGTCCGCCCCGACTTCGGCGACAACGAAGACGACTGAGCCAGGAAGAGCGAAGAGGAAGACCAGACATGTCCAAGCACACGCTCTCCGTCCTGGTGGAGAACACCCCGGGCATCCTCGCCCGGATCGCCGCGCTGTTCTCCCGCCGCGGCTTCAACATCGACTCGCTCGCCGTCGGCGTCACCGAGCACCCCGACATCTCCCGCATCACCATCGTGGTGCAGGTCGAGGACCTGCCGCTGGAGCAGGTGACCAAGCAGCTCAACAAGCTGGTCAACGTGCTGAAGATCGTGGAGCTGGAGCCCACGCAGGCGGTTCAGCGCGAACTCGTCCTCGTGAAGGTGCGCGCCGACAACGAGACGCGCTCCCAGATCGTCGAGATCGTCCAGCTCTTCCGCGCCAAGACCGTCGACGTCTCCCCGGAGGCGGTGACGATCGAGGCCACCGGCAGCGGCGACAAGCTGTCGGCCATGCTCAAGATGCTGGAGCCGTACGGCATCAAGGAGCTGGTCCAGTCCGGCACGATCGCCATCGGCCGCGGCGCCCGCTCGATCACGGACCGGTCGCTGCGCGCACTCGACCGGTCGGCGTAACCCTCGTCGGTGCGGCCGGGTGACACCGGCCGCCCGTATCGCGAGATCCCGAAACCTCCCTCCCGCCCGCCGTCATACGGTGGGAGCAACACCTGCACACCAAGGAGAGAACCCAAAGTGGCCGAGCTGTTCTACGACGCTGACGCCGACCTGTCCATCATCCAGGGCCGCAAGGTCGCGGTCATCGGCTACGGCAGCCAGGGCCACGCCCACGCGCTGTCGCTGCGCGACTCGGGTGTCGACGTGCGGGTCGGTCTGCACGAGGGCTCCAAGTCCAAGGCCAAGGCCGAGGAGCAGGGGCTGCGCGTGGTGACGCCGTCTCAGGCCGCCGCCGAGGCCGACGTCATCATGATCCTGGTCCCGGACCCCATCCAGGGTCAGGTCTACGAGGAGCACATCGCCCCGAACCTGAACGACGGCGACGCCCTGTTCTTCGGCCACGGCTTCAACATCCGCTTCGGCTTCATCAAGCCCCCGGCCGGCGTGGACGTCTGCATGGTCGCCCCGAAGGGCCCGGGCCACCTGGTCCGCCGCCAGTACGAGGAGGGCCGCGGTGTTCCCTGCATCGCCGCCGTCGAGCAGGACGCCTCGGGCAACGCCTTCGCGCTCGCCCTGTCGTACGCCAAGGGCATCGGCGGCACCCGCGCCGGCGTCATCAAGACCACCTTCACCGAGGAGACCGAGACCGACCTGTTCGGTGAGCAGGCCGTCCTCTGCGGTGGCACCGCGGCGCTGGTCAAGGCGGGCTTCGAGACGCTGACCGAGGCCGGCTACCAGCCGGAGATCGCCTACTTCGAGTGCCTGCACGAGCTGAAGCTGATCGTGGACCTCATGTACGAGGGCGGCCTGGAGAAGATGCGCTGGTCCATCTCCGAGACCGCCGAGTGGGGCGACTACGTGACCGGCCCGCGCATCATCACCGACGCCACCAAGGCCGAGATGAAGAAGGTCCTCGCCGAGATCCAGGACGGCACGTTCGCCCAGCAGTGGATGGACGAGTACCACGGCGGCCTGAAGAAGTACAACGAGTACAAGCAGCAGGACTCCGAGCACCTGCTGGAGACCACCGGCAAGCAGCTCCGCAAGCTGATGAGCTGGGTGAACGAGGAGGCGTAGGCTTCCACGGAGGGGCCGGAGCGCACTGCTCCGGCCCCCTTGGCCTCAGCTTGGCCAAACCGTCCTGCCACGGACGGGTGATCCTTCCACAGAGGCGTAAGACACCCCCTGCCACGCCACTACACTGCTGCACAACACGCGTCAGGCCCACAGCGTCGTGCGTCTTCCGCGGCTAGCCACCCTCCACCGCCTGCGGCCGTCGGGACGGCCGTCCGCATGCATTGGACTTGTGAGGACTCACGTGAGCTCGAAACCCGTCGTACTCATCGCTGAAGAGCTTTCGCCCGCGACCGTCGACGCGCTCGGCCCGGACTTCGAGATCCGGCACTGCAACGGTGCCGACCGTGCCGAGCTGCTGCCCGCCATCGCCGACGTGGACGCGATCCTGATCCGCTCCGCCACCAAGGTCGATGCCGAGGCGATCGCCGCCGCGAAGAAGCTGAAGGTCGTCGCGCGAGCCGGCGTCGGCCTGGACAACGTGGACGTCTCCGCCGCCACCAAGGCCGGCGTGATGGTCGTCAACGCCCCCACCTCGAACATCGTGACCGCCGCCGAGCTGGCCTGTGGTCTCCTCGTCGCCACCGCCCGCCACATCCCGCAGGCCAACGCCGCGCTGAAGAACGGCGAGTGGAAGCGCAGCAAGTACACGGGCGTGGAGCTCGCCGAGAAGACCCTCGGCGTCGTGGGCCTCGGCCGCATCGGCGCGCTCGTCGCGCAGCGCATGTCCGCCTTCGGGATGAAGGTCGTCGCCTACGACCCCTACATCCAGCCCGCGCGCGCCGCGCAGATGGGTGTCAAGGTGCTGTCGCTGGACGAGCTGCTCGAGGTCTCCGACTTCATCACCGTGCACCTGCCCAAGACGCCCGAGACGCTCGGCCTGATCGGCGAGGAGGCGCTGCACAAGGTCAAGCCGTCGGTGCGGATCGTCAACGCCGCGCGCGGTGGCATCGTCGACGAGGAGGCGCTGTACTCCGCCCTCAAGGAGGGCCGCGTCGCCGGCGCCGGCCTGGACGTGTACGCCAAGGAGCCGTGCACCGACTCCCCGCTGTTCCAGTTCGACCAGGTGGTGTGCACCCCGCACCTCGGCGCGTCGACGGACGAGGCGCAGGAGAAGGCCGGCATCGCCGTCGCCAGGTCCGTGCGTCTCGCCCTCGCGGGTGAGCTGGTCCCGGACGCGGTCAACGTCCAGGGCGGTGTCATCGCCGAGGACGTCAAGCCGGGCCTGCCGCTCGCCGAGCGCCTCGGCCGGATCTTCACCGCGCTCGCGGGCGAGGTCGCGGTCCGCCTCGACGTCGAGGTGTACGGCGAGATCACCCAGCACGACGTGAAGGTGCTGGAGCTGTCCGCGCTCAAGGGCGTCTTCGAGGACGTCGTCGACGAGACCGTGTCGTACGTCAACGCCCCGCTGTTCGCCCAGGAGCGCGGTGTCGAGGTGCGCCTGACGACCAGCTCCGAGTCGGCCGACCACCGCAACGTGGTCACCGTGCGCGGCACGCTCGCCGACGGCGAGGAGGTGTCGGTCTCCGGCACCCTGGCCGGCCCGAAGCACCTCCAGAAGATCGTCGCCGTCGGGGACTACGACGTCGACCTCGCGCTCGCCGAGCACATGGTCGTCCTGCGGTACGAGGACCGGCCGGGCGTCGTCGGCACCGTCGGCCGGATCCTCGGCGAGGCGGGCATCAACATCGCCGGTATGCAGGTCGCCCGTGCGGCGGCCGGTGGCGAGGCGCTGGCCGTGCTGACCGTCGACGACACGGTGGGCTCCGGCGTTCTGGCCGAGGTCGCGGAGGAGATCGGCGCCACGTCGGCCCGCTCCGTGAACCTCGTCTGACCCGGTAGGACACAGCAGTACGAAAG